>CAZGYZ010000071.1:0-8858 GCA_964530675.1 uncultured Nitrospira sp.
GCGAGAGCTGCCACACCGCACGCGACTGGAAGCTCTGGGACTTCGATCACAATCTACGGACGAAGTTCCTACTGGACGGTGCGCACAAGAAGCTTGACTGCTACGACTGCCATAAGAAGCCGATGGAGGGTAAAGTTGTAGCCCCGACCGTCTGTATCGGCTGCCATAGGAGGGATGATAAGCACGACGGCGGGCTAGGCCCCCAATGTGACCGATGCCACAATACTTCTTTGTGGAAGACGATCAAATCCGGCAGTGGCGCCATTCGGAGTCGGTAACCTGACGCTGCTATGATCAAGCCTTTGCGCGCCCAACACCGCTGCGGTCGAAACTATTGTGTTTCGGCAATCACACGGAGCACGCGATGGTTCCCCGCATCTGCCACCACCATGTTGCCGAATGCGTCTTGAGTTAGCCCCACTGGGTTATTGAGTTCGGCAGATAATGCCATGGCCCCATCCCCTGACGACCCGCGCGTCCCGGCGCCAACCACTGTACTAATGATGTCCGACAGACGGTCGATACGACGAATGCGATTGTTAAACGTATCGGCAATGAGTATATTGCCCTTCGCATCGACAGCCACTCCAGAAGGCTCTGTCAGTTCTGCCTTGCTCGCGAAGTCCCCGTCGCCTCCAAAGCCCTGTGCACCGGTCCCTGCGATCGTCGTGATCGTCCCCGTGCGAGTATCCAACCGCCTCACTCGATTGTTGAAGGTGTCGGCGATTAACACCCGGCCATGGCCATCGGCCGCCACCGCTGTCGGACCATTCAATTGCGCTAACGATCCGATACCGCCATCACCCGAGAAACCTGGCATGCCCGTGCCGGCCAGCGTAGAAATCACGCCGGTAGTCTTTTCGACCAGCAGAACCCGATGGTTCGCCGTGTCGGCTATAAGGAGGTTCCCGGCCGGGTCGACGTAGATTCCCGTCGGTTCTGACAGTTGAGCGCGAATCGCCAACCCGTCATCGCCAGCCAATCCCTTATTGCCTGAGCCGACAAAGGTGCTGATGATTCCAGTTCGGTGGTCCACAATTCTAATGCGGTGATTGAAGGTGTCGGCTATGAGGATGTTCCCTGTGGCGTCAACTGCGACACCCCCAGGGCTATCGAGACTAGCCTCAGTCGCCAGACCTCCATCGCCGGAAAATCCCTGGTGCCCTATTCCTGCGACCGTAGTGATCACTCCCGTCCTGGCATCCACGCGTCTGATCCGATTATTGAAGGAGTCCGCAACAAACACATTCCCCTCGACATCCACGGCCACCGCGGCAGCGAACCAGAAATGGGCTGTGGTGGCGAGAACTCCATCACCATTGAAACCGAGGTTGCCCGTGCCAGCCACAGTGAAGATACTGGCATGGGAAGCACTGGCCGAAGAACCTGCACTTGCAGTGACTCTGTTCAAGCCGGCAACATCCAACGATACCGACGTTGCGACGGAGTCTGCTGCATTAGGACGTATGAGTTCCTTTGGAGTGAGAACCATAGCAAAGTCCTGCGCAACTGCCCTGAGAGGAAAACCGATGGCAACTACCATCGCAACGCTTACTGACAATATTGTCATAACCGCCACCTTCTGCAACCCCATCAACGAATCACATGACCGTTCAATCTTCATAGCCACTCCCCCTGCACTGAATCAAATTATTCGACGGGATGTATCTTGAAATATATTTTCCCGTCATGGTTGGCATTATTATGAAGCGTTATTGAGGGATGTCTATACCAACATTGTGGGGGCTTGAGCCCTTACTTTGGGAGGGGATGGAAGCTCATGCTGGCCGATAAGAAGGCTAGCGCTGGTGGGAGTCTGATGAGGTTGCTGAATACTCCCTCACTGAAAGAAAACAGGCGTACATACCCTCAAGACAACAGTCATTGTGGGGGATCCGCTGCAGTCGTTGATAGGTATAGTTACCCGCCCTTACTTGCAATGAAGAAGATCTGGCGAACACAAACCCGCCCCCGATAGTAACCTTGGGCATTTACACTTTTGTTACGGTCGACTGCCCTTTCGGGAAACTGATCCGACCAGTGAGAAGTTCAACCTGTTGGATTTACGAATGTATTTCGTGACACAGCTCAGCCGTGGGATAAGTGATCTTGGGATGAGTTACCTTCATCCGGCAGTCAGGGCATACCGCCCAGGTTGAGAGTACAGTGCACTGCATGCCTTATGAACCACCGATCGAACCACAAGAAACCTGCAAGCCCTAATGGCGCATTGAATAAGGCCCCCTCAGGAGAAGAGCTGCACCCCGACCCGGACTCACGCATTCGGATTCTCCTGGTGGAAGACCATACCCTTGTTCGGGAAGCATTGGCCTCTCTGTTAGCCCTTGATCCACAACTTCATGTCATCGGCGAGGCAGGCAACGGCACCGATGCGCTACGCTTAATTGCCACGCTCCAACCTGACCTTGTGCTTCTAGACCTGTCCATGCCAGGAATTCATGGAACCGAGTTGATCCACCAGATCAGGCTTTCCCATCCCGTTATCAAATGCCTGGTTCTTACCGTTCACGTGTCCGAGTCGATCATCCGGGCTGCTCTTCACGCAGGAGCCACCGGATACCTTCCTAAAGAATCGTCCTACACAGAACTACGAACAGCCATTCACAGCGTGGCACAAGGGCAAACCTACCTAAGCCCCATGATCGCGGATAAAGTTCTGAGTGGATACCTGGGAAAACAATCCCCCTCCTCCGGCGAGGAGACTCCTTGGAAGAGACTGTCCGTTCGTGAACGGGAAGTATTGAAACTGGTTGCCGAAGGGGCGACCAGCAAGGGGATCGCCGAATGTCTGTGCATCAGCGTCAGAACCGTGGAAAAGCACCGTGCGAGCCTCATGCTGAAGCTCAACTTGAGAACCACGGCTGCTCTGACAGCCTATGCCATTAAGCACGAACTCGTCACAAGTGCCGGTGTACTCAAGCTCGACTTCCTGTCGGAGGGAAACTTATGAATCGGCCCTGCCCGTATTTTGGGGTGACCGATGGGTCTGGGGATATCAGAATCCTGAACGTGCCGGCTGACGAGCATAACAGCTCCGTTCGGCATGAGCGCCTGGGTCAACAGCAAGCGCATGTAACCGTTCCCTTGAACGGAGAAGCTGCCGTCACATTCGATTTCGTCAAGACGGAACCGACTACGGTCTCCGTATGAACAAGTGAGTTGAGTCGATGCCGACTATCTACATCTCAATTGTGAAACGCCTGCGCTATGCATGGACTCATAACTTCAGCCTCCGGCTTGGTGTAAGCCTCAGCCTTATTCTGCTCCTCGTCATGGGAACCGGAACTGCATTTCTCGTCATTCAGCAAAATCATGCGCTCCGGCAAGCGGCAGAGGAGAGGGCGCGAGCCGTGGCCCGCACATTCGCCGCCATTGGCTCCGCCGCCGTTCTCGACAATCTATACCGCCTTCAGGAATCGTTGCAGCTGTATATGCGAGATGACTCTCTGCTGGATATCGACATCGTGGACAACGACAGCATGGTCGTTGCCGCAAAGCACCCAGGCCGGATTGGAACAGTGCTGGACGATCCGTGGTGGCTCGAAGCCCGAAAAACAAAACGCGAAGTCATTCTTGAAACCTCCCTGGACGAGGGAGAGCCCACGCTGGTCATCATCGAGCCATTGTTCGACCGAAATGAACTCACGGCGTGGGTCCGCATGGTTGTCTCTCTCTCTCAAATCGAACGCGAGCAAGCTCAAACACTCTGGCAGCTTCTCGCCGTCACACTGGCTATTATGCTGATCGGCTTATATGCCATTCGACATGTGCTTCAGAAAACATCCACGGTGTTGCAAAGCGTCGTATCGACTCTACAAAGGGCAGGCGTTTCGATCGGGACTGGAGAATCCTCTCTCGCTCTCTCCGTATCTCAAGACGCCCCTCGCGGAGACTTCGAACGGCTCCTCGCCGTGGCAACCGGAACAGCCATTGCGCTGACCGCGCAGACACGCACACTGCAGGATCTCACGCAGTCTCTTGAATCCAAAGTCATCGCACGAACGAACGACCTTGAGGAGGCGCGCGCGCAGGCAATCCGGTCGCTGGAAGAGCTGAGGGAGAAGGAGGAGCGTTTGCGAAGCCTTGTGGACCATGCCGCGGATGGAATCCTGGTCACAGATGCACAGTGGATCATCGAATCGGTCAATCCCGCGGCATGCATGCTCTTCGGTCAGAGCGCGGCTGAATTGCGCGGGCATGAGATTCAGACGCTACTTCACCGAACACAGCGCGGCTCCGACCTTCCGAGTACCGGCAATGAGCAGCAGCTCTTAGTGGTCGGATCCGGCAAAGAAGCAGTCGGGCGACGTAAAGACGGTACCTCGTTCCAAATCGAACTCTCAGTGAGCCGAATGGACATAGCCGGCGCCGCCCACTATACAATCATTGTCCGTGATGTGACCGAACGGCGGCACATGGAAGAGATGAAACAGCGTAGCGCACAGCGGCTCCACCGGCTCGGAGAAGAACGTGCGCAACTGTATCACGATCTGCACGCCAGCTTGTTGCAGTCCCTGTCTGCAGTCAGCATGGGGATGGAGGCATCAAAGCTCCTACTCATTCAAGCTCCCGACCGCGCCCCGAAACAACTCGATCTCGCACTGTCTCACCTGCACCGAGTCATCCAAGAGACCCGTGACTTCACCGCACGGCTTGAACCTCGGACGGCACCCCACGATAGCTTACTGCACTCGCTGCAGCTGCTGGTTCAACATAACGACTCTTGGCCCTGCCCCCACTTTCTGATCGATGTGGATCCGGTTGCCGCCGGCAGGTTGTCCGTGGAGCAAGAAATCCATCTCCTCGCAATTGCGCGGGAAGCCGTCAGTAATACCGTGCATCATGCTCAAGCGAACTCCGGGAGTATCCGCTTTGAGCTAAGAGAAGGAACCGCCAGGCTGGAAATCCGGGATGACGGGATTGGGTTCAGGCCAGCCGAGATCGGAAACAATAGCCTTGGATTCATGAATATGGCTACCCATGTCAAGAATCTTCGAGGGCACTTGACCATCGAGTCGGTTCCAGAAGAAGGGACGGCTATCATGGTCGCCATTCCTCAACCCCAAGAAGCTCAACTCTTCGAGGGAACCGCCCATGAGTTTTGATCGTTAGCCAATGCTCCACGGCGATGGAGACCTCCGTTACGGTCGGCACGTTAAAAACGAGGGCCGCCTTGCGACGGCCCTCGTAGCTTGCTCACAGGCGAAGCCCTGCGAGTCCCTCTCCCCTTTAGCCTTTTATTGTAGCCTTCTATTTGCCCTGTTGCCGATCGGCCCAGCGGTAGTGATGCTTCATCTTCTTGTGATGATGCCGGTCACGATCGCCGTTGTCGTGATGATGCGGCGACGGAGGATTCGCCAGCACCACGAACGGGCGCATCATCTCGTTATCCTCGTGCTCGACGATGTGGCAATGCCATGCATAGAGGCCAGGGAGGTCGAACTTGATTCTAATGGTTGTAATCTCTCCTGGATAGGAAATCCCTGTGTCCTTAAAACCCGCCTCTCCTACGGGCAGATCACCGTGTTGACTTGGCGACCCATCGAAGGCGGTTCGTCTAACCACTTCGAATCGGACCGGGTGCAGGTGGATCGGATGGGCATCCGCCGTAAAGTTATAGATTTGCCATTCCTCGATATCGCCGAGTTTCGGCGCCTCCGTGACGTTCACCGTAAGCGTGGCTTTGCTCTTCAACGTGACTTTCGTCGGCTGACTCGCGCCTGTCTCGTCCGTCCACTGCAAGGGGTTCCCCTCGGCCGACTCTCCCGAGCCCGTGACGGTTCCAAGCTTAGCAGCGGAAGGTCCGAAGGCTCCTGCCCCCTCACCACAGGAGGTCTGCACCAGGTTTCCTTCCCCATCCAGCACAAAGTTCTCTTCCGAATCGACCGGTACACACACGTTCGAGGATGATTCCTCATTCAACGACACCAGTCGCGTCACGACCGGTGCGCCGTACGCCTGTTCCGCATTCAGCTGCAAGTTCGCAAGCACTGTCGTTTTCCCGTCAGTTGAGCCTTCCGCCCCAGTGAGCGCATGCTTCACCACAAACTGTATAACCTGCCCGGTTGTGTCCGGATCGGCAGGGTCAACCGGAAACCCACCGAAGGGAGAATCCGGCGCAGTATTGATCATCCGGACCACCGTCCCGTCCGGCAATTGGCTAAAGTCTACAATAACGTCGGCACGTTCAGCCGGCGCCATCAGCAACGCCCGCTGATTGTCTGGACTCGGACTCGATACCGGCTCGCCTGCACCCGGTGTCAAGGCAACTTGCTCCCCAATCTTGGTCCTCACCACCTGCGGGAGAAAGCCCTGGTCCGCACCGATCTGATAGAAGGGGATCTCCTGCGTTGGATCGATCTCGCCGTTCGGCTTCACCACGAACAACGCAAGATTGATAAATCGTGAATTGCTCCCGTTCAGCAGCCGGAACCGATAGTCGGATTTCGCCACCTCGAGTTTCGGCCAGCTGACCCCATTGACCACCATCACGTTAAAGAAAGCTTCCGGGTTCCAGATCGGAGCCACATCGGAATTTGGAGCGAACAAAACCTTCAGCTGCTCGGGAAGCATCCCTTCAAAGAACGCCCGGTTTCCCGGATAGAACAGCGACCCGTCGCTGTTGAAAGAACGATCTTGGATCACAAGCGGGATCTCGCGAATGGAATTCCGAATCTTGTTTCCAGGAGTATTGAGGTCAAGGAGGCCCTGCCCCGCCACCGGAGCCGGCCCAGGCAGCACGGCCTTCCCATGGTTCATCGTGACGTCTTGTCCACCGTCGTAGACCCCACCACGAACCAGCCAGAAACCGGCAGGCCCCGCATAGACGTTGGCCCGCGTCATCCCCAGCGTATGGTCGTGATACCAGAGCGTGGTCGCAGGCTGATCGTTCCGGTACGAGAAATCCGCATAGCCCCGATTGCCATTATTCGATCCGGTTGCGTCATCGAACAGTTGGCCAGACCGCGCATAGCCCGCAGGGATATTCTTCGCCGCCGGAAGCCACCAGGCTTCAGGGTTCCCGTCGCTGTCCGGATCTACATGCGAACCATGGACGTGGGTGACCATCGGGACAGGACCTCGATAGGCTGCTGGGTCTTTGCCCATACAATCAGTTCGCGCATCGCCATGCATACAGTCTTGGGAAGGATTCGCCCAATGGAGCGTCTGATCCACCGGCAGCAGGTGAGGAAGGTATTTCCCGGTCTTGTCCACCAAGCCATTGATCCAACGGACGTTGACGCGCCGGTCGGCAATAGTCTCTATCGTATAGGCCGGATAGTTGAACTGCGAGCCTGGGTTCGGCGCAATGCTCGGTGTGGGATCTGACTCGGGACCGTAGCTCCACACCTTGGTCGACGGGAAACCGGCTGGCAGAATCTGTTGCTTGAATTGCCGAATCGCGATCTGATAGTCGTCCGTTAGATCCCCCTTATCTTTCCCCTTCCCCATGTGGGCCTGATTCATCACCGGCGGAATGACCAAGTCCGTGACGTATTTGGGAATGGACAGAGGATCCAATGTACCACCTGGCAGCGGAGCCGCAAACGCGTAGAACACGTTGACGGCAACCACAGTGCCCACTCCCAACCCTGCGAGCCCCGCCGTCACACGAAATCGCCGTCCCCTCCGGTCGACAATGCCCTGCCCTAGCTCCTTGGGCTCACCCGGCTTGGAGCAGCTGAGTCTTGATGCAACTTGTCTCACCCTACCGATCATACTTTTCATAACCCCCTCCTGTATTAATGACGAATGCTTGCCAAGCACACCAAAGACATTCCATCTCGCCACGGTTATTGTTCATTCACTCATTGACAGTTCGACTGACTGAGCGATAACCACTATTCACTGAGCATGCATCCACAGGTATACGCGCCTGCGATTTCATGCAGCAGTCGAGCGACTACGACTTCTCGCATGAAAGTTCACCCAATTTGGCAGGGGAAAGACTACTCACTACCTAAGAGGGGATCGCCCTCTCTCAGGAGAAGATTGCGATGATTTTCGATGAGGTGGGTCGGGAGAATCTTTCGGTGGAGAAAGGAGAAGGAACCGTATGCTGTGGCACAAGCGGTGCGCGACGAGCGAGATGGGCAGGAATATCATGTCAGGCAGGAGCCAACGTATGACGTTCGAGATTCGGCATTCCGAAAACCTCGAACACTCCGTCTCGCTCGCCCCGCTAGTCTTGCTCAGCTATCCTGCGCTAGCCGTTACTGCGCAACCCTGTTGATCGTAACTCTGGCTCTAGCGGGCTTCCACTGTTGAACCAGTTTCTTTGCGTTCGTCACTTCGGCGGGCTTCAATTGCTTGGAAAGGAGGTTGCCCTGTCGGCTGGCCTCCTCGTCTCCCTGGGCGGCAGACAGCGCAAGCCACATATACGCTTGGGTTTTGTCGGTTCGTACGCCTTGGCCGCCTCCCGAGAGTATCTTCCCCAGGCTATGTTGCGCAGGGGCAAACCCTTGGGTGGCCGCAAGCCGCCACCACCCTGCGGCTTCCTTGTCATCCTTCGGCACGCCCGTGCCCTCCCAGTAATTGTCACCGAGAGCATTTTGAGCAAACGGATCGCCTTGCGTGGCCGCAAGACGATACCATCGGATTGCCTCAGTCTTGTCTTTCGGAACATCTCGGCCGCGATCGTACGCCTGGGCTAACGCAAACTGCGCTTCAACATTTCCCCGCTCAGCCTGCATGCGCAGCCGTTGAATTGAGGAGCTGGGTCCGGCTGTCTGCTTGGCGACTTGAGTCGGTTTGTCTTGCGCCGTAGGCGTAGGGAGGGGCTGTGAATTGCCACAAGCGTTCATCAACAAGAGCATCGCGCAAGTGATCATAATCCA
>CAZGYZ010000072.1:0-2646 GCA_964530675.1 uncultured Nitrospira sp.
GCGCAGCCACCTATCCGGTAGCCGCAACCTTCACCAGGCTCGCCGCTATACCAACCACTGGAATAGTGGTGCCACCCGAGTACATCGGCAGTTACAACCTGCTCAACCTCCGTGGGGCCTATAAATTCTGGCAGGAGAAAACGGAGGCAGGCTATATGCGCGATGCCGAGGTGGCCATCTCCGCCTTCAGTGCGTTGAACGATACGCACAAGGAACATCCGTTGGGCGACACGATCGGCAGCCGGGTGATGGGATGGGTGACGGTGAGGTACTGACGAAGAAGTTCTGAGTTCTGAGTTCTGAGTTGGAGATCTGGGAGAGAATGCGGAATGAGAAATGTGGAGTGTGAAATGAGGAATGAATCGGCCAGACGTAATGTCGTTCTAGAAAAGAGTTTTGTCTTTGCAGTCGGCATAGTCAAAACTGCCCGTCGACTCCAGCTGGATCGAAGGGAGTGGGTGCTGTCGAAACAGCTCATTCGCTCCGGCACATCTATCGGGGCAAACATCGAGGAGGCGATAGCTGCACAGAGCAAGAAAGATTTCCTATCGAAGATGTCTATTGCACTGAAAGAAGCACGAGAGACACATTATTCTCCTTCGCCGAATACCCCGTAGCTTGCTACGGGGATGAAGGCGAGGGGAACCCTCCGTAGCCTTGGCAAAGGAGGGTAGTGGCTTCGGAGAATTTCGCAAGATACCCCGCAGCTTGCTGCGGGGAGCTTCATTGGCTCCGGGTTATTCGGGACTCTGGACTGTCGAATGGCGGAGAAGCGGAGGAGCACATACCTGCGTGCCAAGAACTTGTCAGGTTGCTCAGCAGCATCACCCTGACAACTCGAGTAAATCTTGAAACAACATCACCGGCTCGACGTTGAGGAATGCGAAATGAGGAATGTGGAATTCGAAATGAAGGATTGTGGAGCGCAAACCAATTCCACATTCCTAATTCCTAATTCCACTTTGAGGGCGTAGCGGTTCCTATGGCCACCACAATGAATCCCTATTCCCTTCTCATCGTGGAAGATAACCAGGATCTCGTCATGGGATTGCAGGATTTGCTGCATCATGATGGCTACGCCGTCACTGCTGCAGGCACCGTTGCCGCCGCTCTCAAACTCATTCGAGCTCACCGTTTCAATGCCATCTTGCTGGACTTGGGTCTGCCCGACGGCGATGGGCTCGAGGTCTTGAAAGAATCACAACGCCTGGACCCCTCTCTCCCCGTCGTGATCGTGACCGCCCATATTTCCTCTGATCGCACAGTGGGATCGCTGGCGCAGGGGGCCTATGCCTACCTCACGAAGCCGTACGATCGGGAAGAGCTTCGGCACACGCTCCGTCGCGCCATCGGGGTCAAGGAACTCGCTGTCAAAGTCGAACAGACGGAACACCTCCTCAGCCAAAGCGAAGAACGCTTCCGCTCGCTGGTGGATTCGGCGACCGATGCTATCGTGGTGGCCGATCATCGCGGGGTTATTGTCTCTTGGAATTGGTCAGCCTCCACGCTCTTCGGCTACGCCGATGAAGAAGCGATCGGACAACCGCTCACGCTGCTGATGCCGGCGCGCTACCATCAGGCTCACGAGCAAGGCCTCGCTCACATGGAATCAACGGGCAAAAGCCGCGTGATGGGGTCTGTTATTGAGGTGCACGGGCTCAAGAAAGACGGAACGGAATTTCCCATCGAACTCTCTCTGGCCACCTGGAAAAGTGCGAAGAGTTCGTACTATAGCGGCATCATCCGCGACATTTCTGAGCGCAAGAAGGCCGATGATGCGCTTCGCCGGCACGAACAACTCCTGCACGCTGTGGTCAACAACACCACCGCCGTGATCTACGTGAAATACAGCGACGGCCGGTATTTGCTCATCAATCACCGGTTCGAGCAGCTCTTTCACATTACCATGGAACAAATTGCCGGTCGAACCGATCACGAGATTTTTCCCAAGGACATCGCCGATGCCTTTCGTGCCAACGATGTGACGGTGTTGGAGTTGAAGAAGACGGTAGAATACGAAGAACAGGCGCCGCACGAGGACGGATTGCATACCTATCTCTCGATCAAATTCCCGCTTTACGACCAGACCGGCAAGCCCTATGCGACTTGTGGCATCTCCACCGACATTACCGAACGGAAGCGCATCGACGGTGAGCTCCGTGCCAATGATTGCCGAACCTGTCACGCCCTGACCGCCGCGCCGGTGGGGCTCTGGGGCTGGGACCTTCAGACCGGTCAACTCTACTGGTCGCCACAAGTCGACATGTTGCTCGGCGTGGCGCCTGGATCGGTCCGCGGCACGCAGAACGAATTGCTCGCGCTCGTCCACCCGGACGATCGTGAGACTATTGTGCACGCCATGCGCCACGCGCTGGAGCCGCAACCCGCCGATGTAACGTTTGAACATCGCGTCCTGCGGTCGGACGGCAGCGTCTTTTGGTGTGTCTGGACGGGTGAGATTATTCGAGATCAGGACGGAATAGCTGTGCATATATTGGGAACGGTCCGCGCCACGTAAAAAGAAGGTTGTTTAGTTTGTCTGGTCTGTCTCGTTTGTTTGGTTGAACCAGACCAACTCGATGAACTAAACAAACCAGATGAACCAGATGAACCAAATGAACCAGATCGACCGGCTCTTCCGCGCGG
>CAZGYZ010000072.1:2746-8597 GCA_964530675.1 uncultured Nitrospira sp.
AACCAGATGAACCAGATGAACCAAATGAACCAGATCGACCGGCTCTTCCGCGCGGTGGCGGGACTCGGCCTGTTGCTCGGCCTCTGTATCCTCTGTGTGCCGGAATCCGCAGCGATGGACATTGCCATCCTGCAATCTTCCGACATCGCGGCGTATCGCGAAGCCATTGCAGGATTGAAGGCCACCGGCCCGATTGGAGCGACCTATACCGAGTACGATGCGCAAGGCGACCTGGAGCTTGGGAAAAAGCTTGCGCGCAAGCTGCGGGCATCGAATGCGTCACTGGTCGTCGCCGTGGGACTCAAGGCCGCGTTGGCAGCGAAAGTGGAAATTGAGGATGTCCCGATCGTCTATATGATGGTCCTGGACCCGTTCAAACATCACCTCACATCCGCCAACATCACCGGCACGCTCCTGGAGATCCCCTTCGACCGACAGTTGAAGATCATGCGGACATTCCTGCCCGCCCTTCACCGGGTCGGCATGCTCTACGATCCCGCGAAAAACGCCTCCCGGGTGAAGATCGCGGTGGAGCAGGCCGGTACCTTTGACGTTCAAACGAAAGGGCTTCCCGTCGAGAGCGAGAAGGATGTTCCCCAGCAATTGCGCACGCTGCTCTCCGATGTTGAGGCCCTTTGGCTCATACCGGATTCCGCTGTATTGACGAATGAGTCCATCCCCTTCATCCTTGAATCAGCGCTCGCACGTCACATACCTGTAATCGGGTTCTCACCGGAGCTCACACGCCTGGGAGCGCTGCTCAGCATGTCCGTCAACTACGGCGATGTCGGACGGGACACCGGACTGCTCGTGAAGCGCATTCTTAACGATGAAGGGCTGCTGCCGCTCAACCCCGTGCCGATCGAGCGACTTAAAATTACCGTCAATCTCAAGACCGCAAGGTTTCTCGACATAACGTTTCCAAAGGAGCTGATGAGCCTCATCGATGAAACCTACTGATCCGGACAGGCAAGTACATCCTCCTGACCAGCCGGCGAATCCCCTGGCTCCCCTACCATTACGCGTAAGCCATGTTCTCGGTCTGCGCCCGAAGTTCGTGTTATTTTTCAGCCTCATTCTCATCGTCGTCTGTTCGACCTTGAGCGCGTACTACGTCGAGGCGAGGAAAGAGGCGATGACCGACAACCTCCTGCAGCTAGGAAGGATTCTCCTCACGAGTGTCGTCCATAATGAACACTTCCACTATGCAGGAATCGTGGCGGAAGATCGCCGCACGCTCCAACAGTTCATTGATGGTCTCGTGGCTGTCCAGGAGGTGGTGTATGTGGTCATCACCCGCTCAGACGGAACCGTGCTCGCTCAGCACACGAAGGGGACACGCCAATCCTCTGCCGACCTTGTGCGGTCCCTGGATCATCCGCTGTACCCGCAGCCTCAGATTGTGAAACAGCTCTTACAATCGCCGAATACCACTCGTCTCGTGACAGATTTTTCCCTCTCAACAAAAATAGGAAGCGTATTTGCATTAGATGAAACCGTGTACGACTTTGCACTGCCTGTGCCACGAACGGCAAAAGGAAGCGCCTCGCTGCCGCCATTTTCTCTTCAGCTGGATGAAGGCAGCGCCGACTCATCCTCGACACAGCCGGCACTTATCTCCGCGGTCGTCCAAATAGGGCTGACCGACGCCCACCTGAAACAGGATCTCGCGGCGATGATCAGAGATATTCTCATTTTCACCTCTTTGATTATCGGAGCAGGCGCACTCGGCACCCACGTGCTCACCCTCCGTATCACGAAGCCGCTGAGAAGCCTTGCCGCTGTGGCCCAGCAAGTGGCTGAGGGCCGTTCACCGATGCCCCTCACACCCTCCACCCGCGACGAAGTCGGCCAACTGACCGGCATGTTTAACCTGATGACCTCCTCGCTACAGGAAAGGAATGCCGCCATTTCAGCAAACATGGCGACCATCAAACACCAGGTCGATCAATTGACCACGTTACATCAAGTCAGCGCGGCCATCGCCCGGACGCTGGACCTGAACCAGATTCTTCACACCGTCCTGCAGCTCCTGATCGCCAACCTGGGTTTTACGCGGATGTTTGTGACGCTACGACATCGCGAACAAGACACGGCATATGTGGCCCAAATCATCGGGGTCGCGCCGGACATTGCGGAGGCCGCTCGCCGGCTTGTTGTGCCGGTCCGGAGCGATGGCGGCCTCCAAGCCGACCTGCTGATTCATGGCAAACCCTTGCTCGTCCCAAACCTTGAGGCCGTGGCCGATCGCATGCAACCACCGATGCTGGAGCTGGCTCGCCGAGCCGGAGTGACGTCCTTCGTCGCGGTGCCGCTCCAGAGCCAGAACCAGACGCTGGGATACCTCGCCGGTGACCGGGGCTCACAGCCCTGCACGGGCGAAGATCTTCATATGCTGTCGACGATCGCCGGCCAGGTCGCCGCGGCCATCGACAATGCGAGCGCCTATTCCCACCTCGAAGAACTCACGCAGCATCTCGAACTGCGTATTGCAGAGCGCACGCAGGAAGTGACCGCCGCGAATGAGCGCCTCCAGGAACACGATCGGCAGCGGTCGCTGTTTCTTTCTGTCGCGTCCCATGAGTTGCGCACCCCCATGACCGTCATTCGCAGCTTTGCAGACAATATGCGTGACGGTATTGCAGGGCCGGTGAGCGAACAACAAATGACCTACCTCACGCGTATCGGACATAACCTGAGTCGGCTCACCAGAATCATCAATCAATTGCTCGACTGGTCGCACCTTGAGAGCAAAAAGGAAATGCTCTGCCTCGCACCGGTCCGCCTCGAAGCCACGACTCTCCTGGTCATCGACAGTTTGCGCGCCGTCGCGGCTGAAAAAGCGATTACACTCGAGATCAAGTATGCCGATGAGCTTCCAGCGGTCCAGGGGGACAGCGATAAGCTGGAACAGATTCTCTGGAATCTCATCGGCAATGCGATCAAGTTTACGCCGCCGGACGGTCGCGTCACCGTCGATTTCCAGATGACCCCCGACGGCTTTGTCCAAACCTGTGTTGCCGATACCGGCTGCGGCATTGACCCGGGCTACCAGGGAATAGTCTTCAAGGAGTTTTCCAAGGTGCCGTCTGCCAACCCCGCCGCTCAGGGGGCTCAGCTTGGCCTGTTCATTACCAAAAGCCTGGTGGCAATGCACCAGGGAACCATCTGGATGGAGAGCATGCCAGGGGCTGGCACTAAATTTTACTTTACAATGCCTGTTTGCAGTCAGGTAGATAGGCTGAAGGCTGAAGGTGCGAAGCCGAAGGCTGGGGGCCAGGCTGAATGATTTTAGGTGTCGATCATGCGTGACCACACAAAGCTTCGGGCATTTGAGTTGGCTGATGAAGTAGTCGTGTTGGTGTATCGAACAACCGCGGGGTTTCCGAAAGAAGAGTTATTTGGACTGACTTCTCAAATGCGGCGGGCCGCCGTTTCAGTTCCTTCTAACATCGTGGAGGGTTGTGCGCGCGACAGTGAGGCAGAGTATCTCAGGTTTCTCAATATAGCTTTCGGGTCATTGAGGGAATTACACTATCAACTAAATTTGTCGAAGCGGTTGGGCTTTTTGCCCAGCGAGGACTCATCTCTGCTTGAACCTAAGGTCATAGAAACCGAGAAGGTATTGAATGGCTTGATTTGTGCCTTGCGAGATAATTATAACATTCAGCCTGAGGGTCCGACTAATGAAGCTCCCCGCAGCAAGCTGCGGGGTATCTTGCGGAATTCTCCGAAGCCACTACCCTCCTTCGCCAAGGCTTCGGAGGGTTCTCTCCGCCTTCATCCCCGTAGCAAGGCTACGGGGTATTCGGCGAAGGAGAATAACCTTCAGCCTTCAGCCTAAACACCTGGGTCCACCATGCGCGCAAAAATTCTCATCGTCGACGACGACCGCGATATTCTTCTCGGACTCGAGAATCGTATCACCTGGATGGGGCACGAGCCTGTCACAGCCGACAACGGCAAGGACGCGTTGCGCCTGCTGGAACAAGGAGAATTCGATCTGGCGCTCCTGGACTTGGAACTGCCGGGTCTGTCCGGTCTGGAAATCTTACAGCAGGTGAAAGGCGCCTCGCAGAGCGAGCGGCAAACCGGAAAGGACACCAGCGCAGCTCATACCACCCCGCTCATCATCATCCTCACCGCGTTCGGCACCATCGAGCGCGCTGTGCAAGCCATGCAGCTTGGCGCGTTTGATTTCCTGACGAAACCGTTCAGCGCCGATCACCTGACCGTCGTGATCAACAAAGCCATGGCCGCTGTGACGCTCCACCGTCAGGTCGACGTCCTCCGTCAGGAAATCGACAATCGCTACGATCACCTTGTGGGAACCAACGCCAAGATGGCCACGCAACTCACGATCGCCAAACAAGCGGCGCAGACCGACGTGACCGTCATCCTGTTCGGTGAAACCGGCACGGGAAAGGAAGTCGTGGCCCGCGCCATTCATCGTTGGAGTCCACGCAGCTCAAAACCCTTTATCGCAATCAATTGTGCGGCTTTGCCGGAGCCGCTGCTTGAGAACGAACTGTTCGGTCATGAAAAAGGCGCCTTCACCGGAGCGGTCAAACGGGAACCAGGCAAGATTGAAGTAGCAGAAGGGGGAACGGTGTTTCTTGATGAAATCGGGGATATGCCGCTCCCGCTACAAACCCGTCTGCTGCGGGTCATCCAGGATCAGACCTTCTATCGTGTGGGCGGAACCCAGCCGGTTCGCACCCATGTACGTTTCATCGCGGCCACGAACAAAGACATACGGCACGCGATCAAACAAGGCACATTTCGTGAGGACTTATACTACCGGCTTGCCGTCATCACTGTGACGCTCCCGCCCCTGCGTGAACGGATGGACGATGTCCCTGCACTCGCCCGGCATTTCCTCGATCGGGTAGTCAGAATGGGGATTCATCGCTCCTGCACCCTGAGTGACAATGCCGCACGGGCGTTGCAACAGTATCAGTGGCCCGGCAACATACGCGAACTTGAAAATGTGCTGATGCGTGCGGTTATTTTGTGCCCTGAGGACACCCTTGAGGCCTTGGACCTGCATCTGGGAGATTCACCGTTCTCCTCGGCGGCTGAGGCCGAAACCGGATCTCCTCCCCTTCACTACCATGAGAGCGTCGATGCCTACAGCCGGAAGATCATCGAAGAGGCGTTGCGAAGAAATGGATGGAACCAAACAAGAGCAGCCGACGAGCTCGGCCTTCAACGGACCTACCTCACGAAATTGCTCCGTCAGAAAGACATCTCCGGCAGACCGCCAGAGGAATGAGAAATGTGGAATGAATGGGCCGTGAAAACTGAAAGGGAAATGCTGA
The DNA here is from genome assembly GCA_964530675.1 of uncultured Nitrospira sp. Lineage (GTDB taxonomy): Bacteria > Nitrospirota > Nitrospiria > Nitrospirales > Nitrospiraceae > Palsa-1315. Next base: position 8,068 of record CAZGYZ010000072.1, read on the forward strand.
GTCTTGAATTAGTTCAAGATAATTTAGAATTCCTAATTCCTAATTCAGATCTTCTTCCCCATCGCCCACAACTGACTCGGCGTCAGCCACCAGCGAAGAACGCCTTGACCAGGCTTCGCCTGGATCGGCAACTCGATCAGACAGGCCCCGGCCTTCTTCATAGGAAACGATGTAGTAGCCCGTCCAGACAGCATGAGGCTAGCCGCCATGCCCAGCTGCGGTTCATGACCGATACAGAGCACGCAGGCCTCCGGCTGAAGATCGTGAAGGATTGATAGGAGACGATCCGGAGGCGCATCCGGCAAAAGTGCATCGACGATTTGCACCGCAGAGCGGACTCGCAGCGACCGATGCACAATCTTCGCCGTCTCGATCGCCCGAATCAAGGGACTCGATAAGACATGCGTCGGCTGCACGCCAAGCCGGTTCAACCCAGCCGCCACCTGGGCCACGCGCTTTGTCCCTCGCTCAGTCAGAGGGCGATCCGTATCCGCCCCTTCCCATTCATCCCGCTCCACCGCAATGCCATG
>CAZGYZ010000073.1:0-8521 GCA_964530675.1 uncultured Nitrospira sp.
CGGTTCATAACTACTCAGGTAGATAGACTGAAGGCTTTTAGTCTTCCGCCTTCAGCCTGAACACCTGAGTAGTTACCCATAGAGAAGGAGTCTGCCATGGAGGATGGTCTCATGAAGAAGCGGTCGGGATGCCGGATTAGGGCGCTCCCTCTGGTATGGATGGCGGTGTGCTTCGTCCTGATCGTGGTTGTCTCAGGGTGGCAGCCTGCCTCTTCAGAGGCGCGACCCAGGAGCGAGAAGACCTTGGTGGTGGCCCGGTCCGGTGAGCCGGAGTGGCTCAACCCGGTGGCCGGTCATCAGCACCCCGACTCGGATATGGCCCTCTTTCGGGGGTTGTTTAAGATCGATGCAAAGAATGAGTTGGTTCCCGATATGGCCCAATCGTGGGAGGTCTCTCCCGATGGCCGCATCTATACGATTCGCCTTCGCCCCCATATTCGCTGGCACGACGGCACCCCCTTCACCGCAGAGGATGTCCGATTTACCCTCGACACCATTCAGAACCCCAAGAACCACAGTGGGTTGAGAGCAGAGGTCGAAGAGATCACGAAGGTGGAGGTGGTCGATTCCTTGACGGTTCGGATCACCCTCTCCCGGCCGCTCGCCCCGCTCCTCAGCAAGTTGCGGATCGGTCTGATCCCCAAGCATCTCCTCGAAGGAAAGGATTTCAACACCGATCCGTTTAACCATGTTCGGCCGGTCGGAACCGGCCCCTTTAAGTTTGCCGAGTGGAAGCGGGGCGAATATCTGGTGCTGGTTGCCAACCCTGATTTCTATGGCGGCCGCCCGAAGCTCGATCGGATTATCTATAAGTTCATTCCCGATCCCAATGTCCGGTTGGTCCAGTTAAAAAAAGGGGAAATCGACATCGCGCTGATCAGCCCCAAACAGGTGTCGGCAATCAGACCGTCCGACGGAATTGTGGTCGAGGTGGTTGAGAAGTCGGCCGACTATCGGGTGATGATGTTCAATTTTCGGCACCCGCTCTTCCAGGATGTCCGGGTTCGGCAGGCGGTCCAGTATGCCACCGATCGTCAGACGCTGGTGGATGGGGCGCTGCTCGGCTACGGCCACCCGGCCTACGGGCCCCTCCAGTTCAACTGGGCCGGCGCTAAGGAGATCCCCCGCCACAACCATGACCTCAAGAAAGCCGAGATTCTTTTGCATGAGGCCGGTTGGACAAGGGGGAACGATGGGATCCTTGAAAAAGAGGGTCGTCGGTTTTCATTCCATCTGACTGCAGGGTCCAACGATCCGCTCCGGGTCGATCTGGCGACGCTGCTGGCGGGCCAACTCAAGCAGGTCGGGATTGAGGCGGTGGTCGAGGTCAAAGATTTTACCTCGTTTAAAATTCAAGAGGTCGAGGCGTTGATTTTGGGCGGCGGCTTCGCGGATGAGCCAGATGACGATCTGTACCGCTTCTTTTCGAGCCACCTGGGAAAGGAAGGGCGGAACTATAGCGGGTATCAGAATGACACGGTCGATCGGCTTTTGGAAGAGGGACGGTCGACGCTTAATCCCGAGGCGCGCAAGCGGATTTATCAGGAGATTCAGCGAGAGCTGATCGTCAATCCGCCATATAATTTTTTGGTCTACCTCAAGCCACTCTACGCCGTCCGAAAAGGGGTTGCCGGATTTACGCACAAGATTTTCGGTCATAAGACCACTCCCCTCTGGAATGTTGAGGAGTGGTCGGTCGAGGGACGACCATAGATGGGCCATTATCTCATCATACGGATGGTCGGGATTGTCCCGCAGCTATTTCTGATCAGCCTCCTGGCCTTCGCGATCATGAAAGCGGCGCCGGGAGACCCTGTGGCGGCGCTCGTCGGGGGATCAGCGGAGTTTATGAGCGAGGCGGACCATCAGCGGGTCGCCCACAACTTGGGACTGGATCGATCCCTCATCGTCCAGTATGGGATGTGGGTGAACAACGTGCTACAGGGCGACTTGGGGCGTTCGCTCAAGGATGGCCGCGAGATTCGCAGCATGCTCTTCGAAGGCCTTGCGGCGACCCTGATTCTGGTCGGATGCGCCTGGGGAGTCATTGCCCTCATGGCGGTGTCGGCAGGCTACTGGGCCGGATCGCGGAGGCGCTCGTGGGTCGATTACATCGTCAGCGCCTGTGCGCTCGTGAGCTTTGCCACCCCCACTTTTTGGATGGGCCTCATCCTCATCCTTGTCTTCTCGGTAGAACTGGATCTCTTTCCGTCGGCGGGCCAAACCAGTTTGGGAGACGCGTCCTTCGTCGATCAGTTGCAACATCTGGTCCTTCCGCTTCTCACGATTGTGCTGACGCAGATTGGACCCTACATTCGATTGGTTCGCGGAAGCATTCAGGACACCCTGTTGTCCGACTTCATGCGAGCAGCGCGGGCCCGTGGACTGACAAAAAGCACAGTGGTCTGGCGGTATCTCTTCCCAAACGCACTGACCCCCTGTATCACCTGGGCCGGTTTTTCCTTTCCGCTGTTGGTGGGTGGAACGTTTATTGTGGAGTGGGTCTTCGGTTGGCCTGGTATGGGGCGGCTTTTTCTGCAAGCGGCGATGGGCCGGAATTATCCCTTATTAATGGCGGCGGTCTTGATCACCGGCCTGCTGGTCATTGCCGGCAATCTGTTCGCCGATCTTCTGGTGGCCTGGCTGAACCCAAAGCTGAGGAGGGGATATGGCCGTTGAACGGGTTCTAGAACTTGACATGGACAGGGTCCCAGCAAACCCCAGAACCGAAATCGTCACGGCTTTTTTTCGCCACCGGACGGCGATGGCCGGCCTGTTCGGACTGATCGCGCTGATCGTCCTTTCGACGCTGGGACCTTCTGTTGTCGGTCATGATCCGACCGCGACAGACATCCTGGCGATCTATGCCTCCCCGTCCTCCTCGCATCTGCTGGGGACCGATCAGCTCGGGCGAGACCTCCTGACTCGGCTTCTGTATGGGGGGAGAGTGTCCCTTCTGGTGGGGCTCATGGCAACCCTGATGGCGACCGTGATCGGGTGCGCGTATGGCGTCTTCAGCGGGATGGCGCCCAAGTGGCTGGAGTATCCGATGATGCAGTTGTTAGATGCGCTGCATGCGATTCCGGTGATCCTCTTGGTGATCGTCTCAGAGGTCTTTGGAGAATCGAGTCTCATAAAGATGGTCCTGGTGATCGGCCTGGCAAGCTGGATGGGGATTGCGCGAATGGCCCGGACGGAGTGCCGCCGGCTGATGGAGGCCGATTTTGTCAAAGGGGCCATTGTGGCGGGAGCGTCACCGACCCGGTTGGTGTTCCGCCATCTCCTTCCCAATATGTTCGCGCCATTGATCGTGGTCGTCACAGTGGGGATCGGCCAAGCGATTCTCCTGGAGTCGACCCTCAGTTTTCTTAACCTGGGGGTGCCGACCACCGTGCCAAGCTGGGGAAACCTCCTCGGCAATGGGATGAGCAGTGTGTTGGGCGGCGCTTGGTGGACTGTCCTCTTTCCCGGAATCATGATTGTCCTCACCGTCTTGTCGATGAATCTCGTGGGTGACGGCCTGCGGGATCTCATCGACCCGAAGAATCGGAGCATCGGTTCATGACGAAGACCCCTCTTTTGAGCGTGTCGCATCTGAAGAGTTATTACTTTTCTGCGCAAGGGCTGATCCGAGCGGTCGATGGGGTAAGCCTTGATCTGTATCGGGGGGACATTCTTGGCATCGTTGGGGAGAGCGGATCGGGGAAAAGCACGCTGGCACTCTCTCTTCTTGGCCTGCTCGATCCCCCCGGACGAATCGAGGAAGGGGGGATTCAGTTTCAAGGGGAAGACTTGCCGACCCTCGACGAAGCAGGCTGGCAAGGCATCCGGGGAAAGAAAATCGGCATGATCTTCCAGTCCCCGGAGGGCTCGTTCAACCCGATATCGACCATTGGACGGCAGATCTCCGAAGCGCTGCAGACGCATCGATCCCTCTCCAGGAAAGAGGCCGACAAGGAGGCTGAAATGGCATTGGCGCGCGTGTGGATGCCGCAGCCGGAAGAAGTCTTTGAGCGCTACCCGTTTGAGATCAGTCTGGGGATGTGCCAGCGGGCCTCGTTGGCCTTAGCCCTGTCGTTGAACCCTTCGATCCTGATCGCGGATGAGCCGACTGCCTCCCTGGATATCGTGTCGCAGGCCGAGATGGCGAGACTGTTTTCTGAGTTGCAAGAGACGCGTAACCTTTCGATGATCATCATCAGCCATGACCTCGGACTGGTCCGAACGATTGCCGATCGTGTAGCGGTCATGCATGCCGGAAAGATCGTCGAGGAAGGGCCGACCGAGCAGGTTCTAGAAGCGCCGCGCCATCCCTATACACAAGGGCTTGTATCCTCGGAACTCCGGCTTGATCGGTGAGAACGATACCATACAAGGAAGGGGATACATACGATGGAGACGTCCATGTTGGCGGTGGAGAACCTGAGCAAAACCTACCATACCGTCGGAGCTTTTTTCGGTCGCGATCAGCATCGCGTGACGGCCGTTCATGAGGTGAGCTTTGTGATCCGTCCGGGTGAGGCCTTTGGCCTGGTCGGAGAGAGCGGGTCGGGGAAAAGCACGCTTGCCCGTCTGATAATAGGCCTGGAGCGGCCTACTCGAGGCCGGGTCTTCATATCGGGAACGGATATCGGGACACTCACTCAGCGAGCCTTACGGGCTCTTCGCCGGGAGGTGCAGATCGTCTTTCAGAATCCATACACCGCGCTCGATCCGTTAATGGCTATCGGCGCAAGCATCGAAGAGCCGCTCGTCAATTTTACCTCATTGGGTAAGACCGAACGGCAGAGGCAGGTGTTGGATCTGTTGCACGATGTCGGTCTGGCAAAACGATTGTTGCATGCCTATCCGTATCAACTGAGCGGAGGGGAGCGACAGCGGGCCTGTATTGCCAAGGCCATCGCCCTCCGGCCTAAGTTTCTGGTTTGTGATGAGGTGGTATCTTCCCTCGACAAGTCGGTTCAGGTCCAGGTTCTTCATTTGCTGAAAGATTTGAAGCAGCAGTATGGATTGACGTACCTGTTCATTTCTCATGATCTGGCGGTGGTGAACTATCTCTGCGATCGGGTAGCCGTCATGCTCCGGGGAGAGATTGTGGAGCTAGGGGGAAGACAAGAGGTTCTCTTCCAACCGGCACACCCCTATACGCAGGCCTTGATGGCTTCTACTTCGTACTTCCTGAAAGACACTGCATATGAAAAAGGCCGGACGTGAGGGCCGCTTGCACAACGATTCACAAGGGATCGCGGCCTTCACCCCACGCTGGCCCTCCAAGTCGTGCCGGCGAAAACGATGGAGACATAGCATGGCGAGAGGGGCATTCGAACGGAAGATACGGAACGCGCATCGCTGGATTGCAATGGCCACGCTCGGGTTTTTTCTCCTCTCGCTCCTCACCGGGCTGCTATGGGCCAATGCGAAGTTCCTGTACTGGGACGAGCACTACAAGGAGAAAGTACACCGAGTTGCCGGGCCTCCGCTCGAGGCCGCTCAGATTGCGTTGTCTGCAGCGATCGGAGTCGGCAAGGCGGCTATGGGAGGCGCTGCAGAGGTCGAGCAGGTGACGCTCCGCTCCGATGCTGGGAAGCTCTTCTATGATCTCAGACTTCGCACGGAAGGAAAAGCGCGAACGATTCTTGTCGATGCCACCACCGGAGAACGTCTCTCCCCGATTTCCGAAGCGCTGGCCCGGGACATCGCTCAGCAATATGTGAGCGAGACCGCCGACGTGACGGTGGTCGCAACGGAGCAATACACCCCGCGGAAAAAGCATAAGGCACAAGATGCCATTCGTGTGAGCTTCAACGATACCAATCGGACCGAGATCGTCTTAGACAGACATACCGGTGAGATTCTCGAGGATGAAGGCCGTTGGAGAACATTCCACTTCTTCGTCATGCAGGTCCACCAACTGAACTTCTTCGGCTTCGAAAAGACCCTGCTCAATGTCCCCGGCATCCCGCTTCTCATCATGGGCCTGACCGGACTCGCTCTGTGGGTCTTGCAGTCGGCAAGAAAGCGGAGAGCGCGGTACGTACAACAGAAGCAGACGGAATGTTTCAGCGATGAGAAACCGGTCTTGCCGAATCCTGACGCGCATCGTTTATGAGTCCCATTCGATGAGATCATCACGTGATTGAGCTTCTCGGATTAGGCGCCATCGCCGGTGTGATTCCGGTCTACCTGGGCATCGTCGGCGCGCTGCTGCTGGGCACAGTGCTGCCACGATCCTGGGAGGGAGGGCTGATCGGTGTGGCCACGGGCGTCCTCGTGTATCTCTTTTTCGATCTGATGCATGAGGCGGTCGAACTTACAGGCGCGCGTGACATCCTCTCATGGACCATCTTTTTGGGCAGCTTGTTCGTGAGCTTCGTCGGTCTGGTGGCCATCGAAGAGCGCGGACAGCGGAGGAATGGACCGTCCATGAACCCGCTGTTCCCACCCTATATGATCGCTTTGGGGATGGGGCTACATAATCTTGGAGAGGGCCTGGCGATCGGCGCAAGCTATGTGCAAGGCCAGTGGGCCCTGAGCGGTCTGCTGGTCGGCGGGTTTGCACTCCACAACGGGACGGAGGGGTTCGGGATCGTCGGGCCCGCTGGCCGGACACCGCTTCGTCTGAAAGACATTGCGCTGTTAGGCTTGCTCGCCGGCGTGCCGACCTGCCTAGGCACAGTGATCAGCGGCTATGGTGGTGTCTCCCCGTATCTCTCGTTGACCTTCTACACCCTGGCAGCCGGTTCCCTGTTGTACGTCATCGTCTCGCTGATTGCGCTCTCATACACAACAGGGCGTCGGCCGCACACCGCGATGGGCATATTCATAGGGATCGGGCTCATGTACACCACCGGCATGGCCCTGAGCCTCCTCCTTGGCGCGAAAGCCTGAGAAAGGCGCACACTCACGTTACTTGCCTCTCGTCCCGCGCCCAAGCTGTTTGACGATCCTTACTTCTTGATCTGCTCGCCGAGGTAGTTCTCCAGCCCGACTTGTTTGATCGTTCGCAGCTGCGTCTCGAACCAGTCGACATGTTCTTCCGAGTCCACCACCATCTCTTCCAACAAGTGGCGGGTCGTGAAATCGCCCACCTTGGCACAGTGGGCGATCGCTTCCCGCAACAGCTTGACATCCTCTTGCTCGAGTTTCAAATCCGCGTTGAACAGATCCTGCACGCCTTGCCCGCTGCTCACCGCACCAAGCTTTTGCACATCCGGCTCACCTTCCAGATACAGAACATGGTCGATGACTTTGGACACGTGCGTGGTTTCCTCAGTCATGCGCTCATGATACTCATGTTGCAACCGCTCGTAGCCCCAGTTGTCGCACATGGACGCGTGAAGGAGGTAGTGGTGGACGGCCGTCAGCTCCAGCGTCACCACCTTGTACAACAGATCGAGTACGCCCTCTTTCGCTTTCATGGCATGCCTCCTTGTTTGAGAACGTGATGGTGTTGGCGAGGCGCTCGGAGGCGCTCACGTTTCCACAGGATGACCTCAGCCTTCCTTGCGAATCTGCTCGCTCAAATAATTTTCCAACCCAACCTGCTCAATCAACTCCTGCTGGGTTTCGATCCAATCGATGTGGGCATCCACGTCTTTGGCCATATCTTCGAGCATATGCCGCGTGGTGAAATCGCCGACCTTGGCGCAATGGATGACACCTTCACTGAGGATTGCCAGCATCTCCTGCTCGGCCTTGAGATCCAGATTGAGTTGCTCCGGCACGGTCTCGCCGACCTGCACCGTATTCAAACGCTGGACGTTCGGCACTCCCTCCAGGTAAAGAATGTGCTCGATCAACTCCTCAGCATCCTTCATTTCATCGAAGCTGCGCTGGCGAACTGTGTGATGCAGCCGTTCATACCCCCAGTTCTCGCACATCTTGCCGTGCACGAAGTACTGATTGATGGCCGTCAAGTCAGCCGTGAGAATCTTGTTGAGCAGATTAATGACACCCTCTTTCGCTTTCATGGCGAGTCCCTCCTTATGAGAAATTGTTGGGGTGGCGGGCGCTCGCTGGCGCTCACTGACAACGAGACGCTGTCAGCCTACAGACGAATTCTCGACTCCTCGCAGACGAGTTGTCAAGGGGTTATTACGTAGATAATGAAAACGGTTCTCAGCTTCATGGATTTATTAAGAACCAGAACCCTTACAGGGATAGGGCCGGCTCATCGCGGTGGGAATGTTCGGGGCGGATGGCGGCAAGATTCAACTGGCTTCTTTGTAGCCGCAGTCTTCGTTGCGGCACTGCACGCTGCGGCCAACCTGTTTACTGACTTTCTCGACAAGAAACGGAGCGCTGCAGGTCGGGCAGGTCTTGTTGATTGGGCGATCCCACAAAGCATACTCGCACGCCGGATACTTACTGCAGGCAAAGAACGAACGGCCTTTTTTCGTGCGCTTCTGGACAAGGTCACCACCACAACCTGGCTGGGGACACTTCACACCCAGCGAAAGTGGCTTAGTGGTCTTGCACTCCGGATAGGCGGAGCAGGCAATGAACTTTCCAAACCGCCCGG
>CAZGYZ010000074.1:0-8391 GCA_964530675.1 uncultured Nitrospira sp.
GGAGGTTCGTTGAGCAAGCTGGTGCAATCCAAGGAATTCGAAGGCAAGGCCAACGAAGTCTTGCTGTATCACACTCAGGACAAGGTACCGGCAAAACGGTTGGTGCTGGTCGGGCTGGGCAAGAAAAGCGAGGTCACGCTGGAGACGATCCGGCAAGCGATGGGCTCAGCCGCGAAGCGCGTCCGTCAGGCGAAAGTCGGGTCCTTTGCAGTCGTGCTTCCAACGGTGAAGCCTAACAGGATGTCATGGGTCGAAGTGGCGCAAGCGATGGTTGAAGGGGCGATCCTGGGCAGTTATCAGTTCACTGTCTATCGGAGCGAGGCTGCTTCAGGGCAAGACGTCGCGGAGATGAGGATTCTTGCCCCGCAAAAGGATCAGTTGCGCCAGGTGACTGAAGGGGTCCGGCGCGGCATCGCCACAGCAGAGGCCACCGTCTTTGTCCGAGATCTCTGTAATCATCCCTCTAACGTGCTGACTCCCGCCAGGGTCGCCGACGAAGCGAAAACCATCGCCAAGACTGAAGGGATCGCGATCAAGATTCTCGAACAGAAAGAGATGGAGCAGTTGGGGATGGGCGCGCTGCTCGGTGTATCGCGCGGAAGTCAGGAGCCGCCCAAGTTCATCATCCTTGAGTACAACGGAACCAAGAAAAAAGGCGAGCGTCCGGTCGTGCTGGTCGGGAAAACGATCACCTTCGATACGGGTGGAATCTCGCTGAAGCCTGCAGAAAATATGGAACATATGAAAGCCGATATGACGGGGGGAGCCGAGGTACTGGCTTCGATCCGGGCAGCGGCCAGACTCAAGCTCCCTCTGCGTCTCATCAGTATCCTGCCCGTGGCGGAAAACATGCCTGGTGGCCGGGCGATGAAGCCGGGCGATATCGTGACGACGCTATCGGGAAAGACCGTCGAAGTGCAGAACACGGATGCGGAGGGCCGGCTCATCCTGGCCGACGGCCTCGCCTATGCGATGCGTTATAAACCGGCGGCTTTGATCGACATTGCGACGCTCACAGGGGCCTGCGTCGTAGCGCTTGGCCAATTTGCGATCGGGATGTTCGGCACTGACCAGGCGCTCAAAGAACAGGTCAGGAGGTCGGGACAGAAGGCCGGCGAGCGGGTGTGGGAGATGCCCCTGTGGGAGGAATATTTCGAACAGCTCAAGAGCGATGTCGCCGACATGCGCAACATCGGTGGCCGTGGCGGCGGCATGATCACCGCGGCGCTCTTTTTGAGCAAGTTCGTGGGGGACTGCCCCTGGGTGCATCTCGATATTGCCAGCACGGATTGGAGCGAGCGGGAGCGGGCCTACATTCCGAAGGGGCCCACCGCGATTGGAACCAGGTTATTGGTGCAGTACCTCATTGACCGGAGTTTGTAAACAGGTCAAGGCTGAGGTTGAGGCGCAAGATGAAAAGACACGTAGTCTGCTTAACCTCGACCTAAACCTTAGCCTTGAAAGGATTCCTTGACCTCACGCGATAAAATCGGGCAGCTCTTCATGGTCGGATTTCTGGGCACGTCGGTGACGCCCGATCTGACCTCGTTCATCAAAGAGTACAAGCCTGGCGGTGTGATTCTCTTCTCTCGGAATCTGGAATCCGTCGGTCAGATGGTCGACCTGACCAATGACCTGCAAGCCTGCAGTCCCCATTCACCGCTGTTGATTTCGATCGATCAGGAGGGCGGTCGGGTCTCCCGTCTTCCGAAAGGTTTTACGATTTTCCCTCCCTGTGACCTGTTGGGTCAATGCCGATCAACCGAATTAGCCTACGCGGTTGCCGCGACCGTTGCCAAAGAACTGAGGGCGGTGGGCGTGAACATGAATATGGCGCCGGTGCTCGACGTCAATAGTAATCCGGACAATCCGGTCATCGGAGATCGGGCGTTCGGCACGACCCCGGGTGTGGTCTGTGAATTGGGGATGGCGACAGCGGCGGGGCTGCAAGGCAACAGGGTCGTGGCCTGCGGAAAACATTTTCCCGGTCACGGGGATACCAATACCGATTCCCACAAAGAGCTTCCGGTGGTCGAGGCATCACGGGAACGGTTGGAGACCATCGAGTTTCCCCCGTTCCGTCATGCGATTGCGCAGGGGATCGCGTCGATGATGACCGCACATGTGCTCTACCGGGCTCTCGATCCAGAATTGCCTGCCACGCTTTCGCCGGCTATCATCAACAGTTTCTTGCGCCAGGAGTTGAAATACGATGGAGTGGTGTTGACGGACGACTTAGAGATGCACGCGATCATCGACCATTATGGCGTGGAAGACGCTGCGGTACGCGCAGTACTGGCGGGATGCGATGTCCTGCTGATTTGTAAAGATCGGGATCGGGAAGTCGCCGCCTTCGGAGCCATTGAGCAGGCGGTGGCGTCAGGCGCGATTTCCACAGAACGATTGAACCTCTCCGCGGCTCGGATCGCCCGCCTGAAAGATCGGTTCATCAAGCCCTACAAGCCTGTCACGGTCTCCGATGCGAGACTCATCGCAGGTTGCCAAAGCCATCAATCGTTGCTGCACACGATCGAGCAGGTTCATGCGCGGTCCTTTCAAGGGCGCGATCAGAAGTTCTAAGTTCGGGGTTCTGATAACCTCGAACTTCGGACCTCGAACCCTTCTCAGTCTCGCGTGATTATCCACTTCCCTCTTGCAGGTTGTCGGTTGATTCCCCTACAGTGCGCTGCATGATCCGCACATTTCAAGGTATCAAACCCACCATTCCGATATCCTGTTTTATCGAAGAGACCGGCGTCATCATCGGCGATGTCGTGCTGGGCGAGCAGTGCAGCGTCTGGTTCCATGCTGTCATTCGCGGGGACGTGCACCATATTAGGATCGGTGACCGGACGAACGTGCAGGATCTCAGTATGCTCCATGTCACCCACGATACCCATCCGCTGATCATCGGCAACGAGGTGACCATTGGCCACGGGGTGATACTCCATGGCTGCACGATTGAAGATCGTGTGCTGATCGGGATGGGCGCGATCATCATGGATGGCGCCGTGATTGGAGAAGACTCCATCGTGGGAGCCGGAGCCCTGATTACGGAAGAAACCATCGTCCCACCCAACAGCCTGATCCTTGGTTCACCCGCGAAGGTGAAACGATCGGTCACCGTTGAAGAACTCGCATGGATTAAGGAGTCGGCGGAGAACTACGTGAAGTACGCGGACCAGTATATGGACAATACTTCAAAAGCCAAGCCAGGGTTTAGAATTTAGCAGGCTGATGAAAAAGCTCGCCGTTTTCTGGAAGGTTAAGGTTGCGGTCAAGGCTGAGAAAAAAGAGTCTGATCTTCTCTCAACCTTAACCTCGACCTTAACCTCAGCCTGCTAGCTTCCCTCGCCGATTTGAATAAAACAAATCGGATCTCCCACCAACGCTGTCGGATAGTAGCGTTTCCCGACCAAGTAGGGCACTCGATGCCGGTGACACCACTCTGCAATCCATATGACTTCTTCAGTAGTAGTCGTGACAAGGCCAGGCCTTGCAAGCTTTCCCATGCAACCTGCGACTAACGCTCGCACGATGCGGCGCTCCTTTTCAAGCTTCAGGGTGTCGAGGGTAAGAGGATTGCCTCGCCCATAGGACAGAGACGACAGATGCGGGAATCGCTCAGGGTCATTCAGCACACTGACCATCCAGAGATGATCGAATCGGCCCTTCGCCCTGGCCGCATCAATTGCGCGGAAGGTGAGGGAAATCGAATGGCAAGCACGGTTGAGGGCTGAGACTTCGGCTCTCCTGAGATTATAGGGCTCCACTGTCCGACCCAGGGCCATCGTTTCCATGATCAAAGGAGGCAGTTCCGCCACCCCGGCGCCGACATAGAGACTGCGACCGCCTCGCCTTAGTTTCCGCCTCAATGCCACGGCAACCAGACTCCCGAGCCGTTCACAGGTCCCCCGCTTCGCTCGCCAAAACTCGTCGCCGCCCTCATAACAATAGACCGGCCCCAGTGCGCCATAGTCGAGACGGCCATAGACCTCGGTCACGAGATGGCGGGTTTTGGGAGGGAGTTTCGTGCGACTTGCCTTCATGGTCCTACTCCGGCGATCTGCGTCACGGTTGCGGTCACCGTCGCTGCTACGTTCGAGAGAAATTCGAGATTCAGCGTGTCCAGGGTATCGGTCTCACGATGATAATGCGGATTCCGGAAATTCGCCGTATCGGTCAATACCACGGCTGCATAACCTGCATCCCAGAACGAGGCATGGTCGCTACGGCGAGTATGGGGCATGGCCTCCCCGCGGCCCGGCACCACCAATGACAGGGTCTTAGGCTTAGCTTCATGCCGCTGGGCCTCCTGTTCGAGCTGGCGTACCAAAAACCGGGCTGCCTCGTTGCCCACAATGGCGAGAAAATCTCCTTGGGTCGGCACCGCGATAGACACTCCCGGCGGGGCCTGCTGAGTGCCTGCCTCGCTCCTGGCGAACCCGACACATTCCAGAATAATCGCACCGACCAACTCACATCGTTCGGCTTTCAAGCGGGACACGAACGCCTGACTCCCTAGTCGATCCTGCTCTTCAAGACAGAATGCCACGAGCCAGATGGGTCGCGCGAGAGGTTGTGCGCTGAGTCGCAATGCCACTTCAAGGAGGACCACGAGCCCACTCGCGTTATCATCCGCACCCGGCGACCCGGACACGGTATCGTAGTGGGCCCCGATCAGGAGTGGGGGCAATTCGCCTCCTCGGCCTAGCCGGTCAGGATACTTGGTCGCCACCACATTGCGATAGACCTTGTCCCACGCATTCACAGGCTGGCCACTGGTGACCCATCCTAACTTGGCAAACTGCGTGGCCAGATAGTGCGCCGTCTTCCGAAGTGCGCGGGGACTCGTCTCAGGATGGCGTTCTCCGACGAGGGACTCAAGGTAGCGGGTGATTCGAAGACGCTGCTTTTCCACAAAATGAAATTAACCGGATGAACCGATTACGATGTGATCTCGGTCCCGATACCTTTATGCGTGAACACTTCAAGAAGTATGGCATGAGGAATTCGTCCGTCGATGATATGGGCTTTGCCGACGCCGCCTCCGAGCGCATCCAGGCAGGCATGGACCTTGGGCAACATCCCTTCGCCAATCGTGCCCTTCTTCACCATCCGCTGTACGTCTTTGCGTGAGACCGTCGAGAGATGGCGCCCATTCGCATCGCGAATGCCTTTCACATCGGTCATCATCACCAGCTTTTCCGCACCCAGCGCAGCGGCCATCGCCCCGGCCACCAGATCGGCATTGATGTTGTACGTGTTTCCTTCCCGGTTGGTGCCGATCGGGGCGATGACGGGAATGTAATGATCCTGCTGAAGTTTCCGTACCAACGTGGGATCGATAGACTGAACCTCTCCGACCAAGCCGAAGTCCTCGTCCCCCTCACCGTCGTCGAGATCTTTCTCCAGACTGGCCGCCCAGGCTTTGGCCGTGAGCGGTCGAGACAGCATGAGCCCGCCATCCTTTCCGCTTAAGCCGACCGCAAGGCCACCATGGCGATTCAGGAGATCGACGATTTCCATGTTGATCTTGCCGGCCAACACCATCTCCACGATTTCCATTGTGGCCTCGTCGGTGACCCGGACTCCATGGCGAAACTTGGCTTCGATGCCCAAGCGCTGAAGCATCTTGTCGATCTGGGGGCCCCCACCATGCACGATGACCGGGTTGAGGCCTACATATTTCAGGAGCACGACATCCTGGGCAAACTTCTCTTTCAGCGGCGCATCGGTCATCGCATGACCGCCATACTTGATGACCACCGTCTTCCCCTTGAAGGTGCGAATGTAGGGCAAGGCTTCGATCAGGACATTGGCTTTCTTAATCAGTCTGTTCATGAGTAGCTCCCGTTGCGAGAAAAGCGTGAAAGGCGCGAATCGCGGGACGGACGAAGGTTCGAGGTTTTCGGAACTTCGAACTTCAGATCGCGGCTGATACAGAGGATCATGGCTTATCGTCCTTCACCATACGCGTGCCGGCTGGGCGACCTGCCCTCGGATGAGCTTTATCATAGACGGCCAGAAGCTGGTCCGTAGCCAGGTGCGTATACTTTTGCGTCGTACTCAATGAGGCATGCCCCAGCATCTCTTGGATCGAGCGCAGATCGGCCCCTTCGTCAAGGAGATGGGTGGCAAAGGAGTGGCGCAACGTATGGGGACTCACGGAACCACCGGTAAGCCGATTCGAATAGCGGGCTACAATGCGGGCGACGCTCCTGGTCGTTAATCGTCCCCCTCGGCTATTTTGAAAGACCGGCGACGGGGCGCGCTTCGTCTTCGTCGCCACATATCGAGCATCCTTCGAGGGCCGCTGATCCACATAGGCCTGAATGGCCTGTACCGCTACCGCTCCGATCGGCACGATGCGCTCTTTCCGGCCCTTTCCTCGCAGATGGACCAGCCCCTCAGGCGCGCGGAGATCATCAAGATTGATCCCCACAAGTTCACTCACGCGAGCCCCGGTCGAATAGAGCGTCTCCAGCAATGCAGAGTCTCGGAGCGACGATCCTGTTTCGCCGGCAGGAAACTCCATCAATGCCGCCGCGTCGTCCTTACTCAACACACGAGGAAGATGTTTCGGCTGTTTTGGCGTCCTGATGGCCTCGGCAGGATTGAGACCGACCCTGCCCTCTCGTTGCAGATAGCGATAGAAGCTGCGGAGGGAGGCGAGTTTCCGGGCTATCGAGGTACTTTTTTCGCGCTTGCGATCCAGCCAGTGAAGATAGGCCCGAATCGACTCCGTTTGCACTGTGGCAGGGTCGAGTAGGGGTACGGCAAGATGCTCCGCCTTCATGAAGGTCTGAAACTGCCGGAGGTCCGAGGCGTAGTTGCGCATTGTCTCATGCGACGCATGACGCTCCAGATCGAGGAACGTCATGAAAGCTCGAATTGCGTGATCCATGCCGTCAAGTCCTCAAGCGCCCGTTGTCCCGTGAGCCGTCGTTTGCGTTCCTTGTCTCTCGTCGGTGTGTCAAGCGGAGGGAAGAGCCCGAAATTCGTATTCATCGGCTGAAAGTGACGAGGGTCCGTGGCCGTAATATAGGACACGAGACAGCCATGCGCTGTGGTGGGCGGGGGCGTGACCAACGGCAAACCTGCCAGACCACGCGCAGCGTTGATTCCTGCGAGCCCTCCCATCGCGGCGGAATCCGTATAGCCCTCGACGCCGACCAACTGTCCTGCAAAGAAGAGGGTGCCGCGCGCCTTGAACTGAAGGGTATCGCGCAGCAGTTGGGGAGAATTGATAAAGGTATTGCGATGCAGGCTGCCGTAGCGCAGAAACTCCGCCTGCTCCAGACCGGGAATCATGCGAAACACCCGCTTCTGCTCCCCATAAGTCAATTTAGTCTGGAACCCCACGAGGTTGTAACAGGAGCGATGGGCGTTTTCCGTCCTGAGCTGTACCACCGCATAGGCTCGGGCGCCAGTCTTGGGATTCTCAAGGCCCACTGGCTTCAACGGACCGAACTGCATGGTCTGACGGCCCCGTTCTGCCATCACCTCAATGGGGATACAGCCTTCGAAGTAGGCAGCCTTTTCGAACTCTTTCGGTTGGACTTTCTCCGCCGCGAGCAATGCATCATAGAAGGCATTGTAGGCAAGCTCGTCCATAGGGCAGTTGAGATAATCGTCCCCGCCCTTACCGTAACGGGACGCGAGAAACGCGACATCCATATCGATAGAGTCGGCATCCACGATCGGGGAGATGGCATCGTAAAAATACAAATGTTTGGTGTGGGTCAATTGTGCAATCGCCTGAGACAATTTAGCGGATGTCAAAGGGCCGGTCGCCAGGATACAGAGACAGTCGGTTGGGATCTCGGTAATCTCCTCATGCAGAATGCGAATGTTCGGATGCCCTTCCAGCGCCTGGGTAATCTTGAGTGAAAACTGCTCGCGATCGACGGCCAGGGCCGAACCTGCCGGCACTCGCACCTCATCCGCCACCCGAATAATGAGCGAGTTGAGGCAGCGCATTTCCTCTTTCAAAATGCCTGGAGCATTCAGGAGATCCGCTGAGCCGAGTGAATTCGAGCAAACCAGCTCGGCCAGACCACCAGTTTTGTGCGCCGGCGTCATCTCTTTAGGGCGCATTTCATAGAGCGTCACTTTCGCTCCGCGATTGGCTGCCTGCCATGCCGCTTCAGACCCAGCCAGACCGCCCCCAATAATGACAATGTCCTCACGCATTCGAGTGAAACTCCCCAGAGAAAGACCGAGCGCGGTGGCATTGTAGGAAGCGCATTTTGGGGATGTCAAGGCAACTTCGCTCTGCATGGCACGGCGGCACGGTTGATCCAATTTATGACCCCATGCTAGACTTTGCCTTTCGTAGGCGATTAGCTCAGGGGTAGAGCGCTTCCTTCACACGGAAGAGGCCACTGG
>CAZGYZ010000075.1:0-8312 GCA_964530675.1 uncultured Nitrospira sp.
CTGCCTCCTTGGGCTTGATAGCCCGTGCAATGTGTGGTGATAACCGAGGAACGTGGAAACGGCTGACGGATTCTTCAGCGGGGGAGCGTCGCGGAACGAGACCGCTCTCGATCGAGCGGCTACAGATTCATGTGCGGGTCCAGGCTGACATCACGGCGCTGGAGCACCCTGATTGCCGTCAAATATAAAATGCGAAGATCGAGGAGCGTCTTGGCGGATTCTTCAGCGGGGCAGAGTCGCGGAACGAGAGCGCTCTTGATCGAGCGGCTGCAGATTCAAGTGCGGGTCCAGGCTGACATCACGGCGCTGGAGCACCTTGATCGCCGTCAAATACAAAATGCGAAGATCGAGGAGCATCGATCGATGCTCCGTATACCAAACGTCGAGCGCAAGCCGCTCATCCCAAGAAAGACGATTCCGCCCGTTAACTTGAGCCCACCCGGTCATACCGGGCCTGACCGTATGTCGGAGGCCTTCGCGCTTGCTGTAATAGGGCAGATATTCCGGCAAGAGCGGCCGCGGGCCGACCAGGCTCATATCCCCGCGCAGCACGTTGAACAGCTGCGGCAGCTCATCGAGACTGGTGTGCCGGAGTATTCGCCCAAGAGGCGTGACGCGATGCGCGTCGAATTGCGATTGACGTTCGCGATCGCAATCCACGGCCATCGTCCTAAATTTCAACAGCGTAAAAATCCGGCCATCCAAGCCTGGACGGCGCTGACGAAACAGAACTGGGCGTCCCATCGTGGCAAGAATAGCGAACGCCTCCAAACCCATGATAGGTGCGGTTACCAGCAGAACGGTGAAAGATCCAAAGATATCAATGAGCCGTTTCAAAGGTAGTTTCATGGTCGTCCTGGATCAGAGTGGGATCCTAGTGATGACCTGCCGTCGTTTTCTGGGGAAACGTCTCGCTTAGCCCATCCGTTAAGAAAGATCTGCATGCCCGATATGCAGGAAAGAAATCTGAACTCATACCACTGGCTCCTGTACCCTCTGCAGTCGCAAGACCGCAGAGGAAATTGTTCTTCTCCTCATCCAAAACCATCTCATAGGTGAAACAGTTGGCACGATCCTGCGAGAAGCCAGCCTTAAATTGAAATAACTGGTCCTGTGCCCCGCCCAGGCCCCCTCCCAAATGGAGCACCGCATGGTTGTTCTCATGGGACCAGCGACGCATGAAATCGAACATCAGCTTTGAAGGTGCGAGAGTAAGGTGCTCCTCGGCGGTTCCACCCAGATGATACTGGACAATCCCGTCCGTTTCGACAAACAATCCGGCGGACGCGACGTCACCTCCCGGGGAAATCACGCAGCAGAGATGTAGCCGTTCCCCCAGAGCGGCTCGCAGATCTTTGAAGTATTCCTCGGAAAAGAGATACTCCGCACTGGCTCCCACGCGTAGCATCGTTGCCAAATAGATCGCGACGAAATCCTTAAACAGCCTCCACTCATCCAGGTTGACGGTGAAACCCATACTGTGCAGTTTCCGAATATTTCTCCTGTGATTAGCTCTAAAACAGGTTTCTTCGACGGAGTGCGCCAGATCGATGAACACGGTTTGCCCACGATTCGTTAACCGTCCGAATTGTCCTAAAATGACGTGATCTAACGGAAGCAAGGGATGCAAGCGGAAAAACGTGGTAACGATGCCACGACGGCGCGCTGCAAGGCAAAACGCTTCCAGAGAGTCATCAAGAGAAACCTGCGGAGGATTCAGCAGGGGGGTCGAGTACCCATAGGGCGACATCGCGTCGCACCATCCCCCCTCTGGCACGCCAAGGACGCTGGGTATTGGTCGAATCAAGAGCGGCGCCAGAAATGCTGCGTGCTTGTCCTCCGCATAGAAGGCGACGGGCGTGGCGCCTTCAGATACGGCACAGAGAGTCACGTATTCTGGAAGATGATAGAAATCATGCCGACAATTCGCCAAAAACCGTTTCCACCTTACATCCTTGGGCGAAATAAATTCCCCTGTCATGCCAAGATCCTCCATTAAGTTTTTTACCCATTCGTCTACTCCAAGACTATGTAGCTTTGGTAGTTTGATATAGGGTCGCGGCATATCCTGTATTACTTCTCCAATATCACTTCGTTAATGTGATTCAGCCTTGGCAGATCGCCCCGGACGGGATTGTAAAAAAACCCGAACCATTCTAACTTCGGCAGGCCCGTAATAACGGACGGCAACTCTTCGAATTGATTCCAGGCAAGATTCAGTTTCTTGAGATTCTTCAAGTTCTCAAAAGACGCCGGCAGGCTGGCCAGCTCGTTTTGGTACAACGTCATGTGTTCCAAGTGTTCCAGATTCCCGATGTCCTTCGGCAATTCCTTGAGTTTATTTTGAAGGAGAATCAGGCCTTTCAGACGTGTCAGCCCACACAACGTCTCAGGAAGAACGCTCAGGCTGTTACACTGCACCATCAAACACTCCAATTCCCGCAACCGTTCGATTTCCGCCGGGAGCTCGGCGATCGGCGTCACGCCCCAAGCCAGCACTCGTAATTTGGAATAGCCGAAAATGACGGAGGGAATGCACTTCAATCGATTGCTATACAGATTCAGCAGTTCAAGCTTTGCAAATGCGCCATATTCATCGGGGTAGAACCTGAACGTGTTCTTGTGGAGACGCAAGGTTTTCAAATTGTGAAACTTGCTCAAGAACAAGGGCAGCTCGCTGATTTCGTTCGCCGATAGGTTGAGATGTTCCAAGTCCTCTATCGCTTGTATCCACAAGGGAACCTTTTCCAAATGATTCGAGCTCAAGTCCAGATACCGCAATTGCGTCAGATTGCCGAAGTAGTCCGGTATCGATTGGAACATGTTGCTGCGCAGGTTAAGCCGCTGCAAATACGTCAGGCCGGCAATCGCACAGAGGATTTCCGCTTTTTCACGTTGCGTATGATGGCGAACAAGGCCGCGGAAGATATGGTCCTGCGACGCGAGATCGAGCTCCACACACCGTTCATTGTCAAATCGGCAGTGAAACGGAACCCCGACCCTCTTCTTCAACAAGTCGATGGCGTCGAAGTCATTCATGTCTAGCGCTCAGAGCTCCGTTCAGTTTTCCACACCAGGTCGCGAAAGCCTTCCAATCCTTTTTCGGCAGGCTGTCCATCGACAGAGGGCTGACCAGTTCCTTGCCGCACAGTTTCTCTAGATGATGCCGGATTATTTTCATTGCGCCAAAATCGGTTTCGTACCCGTAGTAGTTGCCAAGCTCGCAGATCGCATAATACTTGCTTGACATATCCAGCTTAAAATCGATGATGAACCTCTCCATATCCTGCTGAAGCTCTTCGTTCCCATAGGTCGGACAAAAAAATAGAAATAATTCATACTTGTCCGTCGAACTCGCGTCCGTGAGACTTTTGACATCGAAACAATCGAATGGAAACTTGACTGTCTCCGCAAGCCTTTGTACGACCCTTCGGGTCGATCCATGACTTGAGGCGTAGAGAACGACGGTCTTCATAGAAGATTGCCCCTCGCTCCGGAGAACAAGGTTCCGCTGAAATCTGAGATGATCGAGAAGGGCGGCGGCATCTTCAACGCCATCGCCCTATTGCTGGCTCATCCGGTACAAGGGGAAGTACTTGATTGTCTCCATCTCGATCGTCGATGCCAGGGTCTGGCGCCATTCCTGAACCAGCGCCTCATAGGCTTGGGGCAGATGAATCTGTTGATAGGTATAGAAATCCTCGGTGTGCTGGGAAAAGTTCTGTTTAAACCGCATCACACCGTCGTTATTCCGGTATCCGCCCCCCATGTTGTACCAGCGATACCCACGGCGCTTGGCCCAACGGATAATTTCATAGAACAAGAGATTATTCGGCGCAAACTGTCCAGGATCCTCCGCCGTAGCCGAGAGAAAATTACTGACGAGTCCGTTCATATGAAACATGGACCCGCCGGCTACGACGCGATCTCCTTCATACACAAAGAATAGGGTGAGATGTTCAGAGAAGCGAGCATGAAGGTCGCTCAACCAGGCTTCAGGAAACATATACCAGTCGCGCGCTTGCAGGCGCTGCATATTAAGATAATAGAGCTGGGCAAACAGTTGCACATCGGCTGGCCTGTTGGCTTCTTCCACCCGCAGTCCGTTCGCCTGCGCGCGGCCGATCTTTTTCCGGTTCTCCTTCGTAAACCCCCGCCATATCTCCTCATCCGATCGAGAGAGGTCTACGGTCACAACCGAGCCGCGCCGTTCGAGCCCGTTCGACTGGTTGAAATGGCGATGGTTTTGCAGATAGGGATGCAGCCGCGCAAACTCGCTCACAATTTTTTGGTCGAGGCAATAGGCATGAAACGCCGCCAGAAACTCCGACCATATCCGCCTTCTCTCCTCCTCGTCGTTCTCCGCCATGTGTGCGAAGGGACCGCCGATTCCATAGGGAGAGACGATGTCGGAATAATCGATCCAGTTTTGGGGCGAACGCAGAAACGGCAATGACGAAATGCGGCGCTGAAAAAACGGATACACAATCATGGATTCGCCGCGACGAAAGCGAACCAAGCGCGCGACGCATCCTTCGTATTCCGCAAACGCCTGGCATAAGGTTCGATGAAAGTACACGTCGCACCGGTCCATCCCGGCAACTAGGGCATCCCACACCTCGCCTTGCTCTGTATTCGCCGCCAGCACTTCAAACGACGTCGACATCTGCGATCCTCCTGTTTATCATCTTCGTGTAGGCCGCCCCTCCCTCACCCTCCCCTCATAGCAAGGGAGAGGGAAAGGCAGTTTCTTTCTTGCTCATGGTACGATCGGTCGCACTACCCGGAAGTCTTGACCAATCGTCGTCCCGCACGCCCGACATTCTTTGAGGACTCTCCCAGATTCGCGGCGAGACCTGCGTCGGGTACCGGAATTCTCTTCTTCTCAAGCAGCTCCAGATACTCTTCGTAGATGGCCTGCCAGATTCCTTCCGGGCGGAACTCCCGAAGCACCCGGTCGCGTGCCGCCGCTCCATGGCGACGCCGAAGTTCCCCATCGTGCAAATACGTTCTGAGTGCCCCAGCCAAGCTCGCAGCATCGCACGGCGGAACCAGCATACCAGTGACACCATCCTGAACCGCGTCGGTGCAGCCGGGAACCTGAGTCGAGACGACCGGAACCTTCATGCCTGCCGCTTCGAGCAGGACATTTGGAAACCCCTCTCGATAGGTCGGCAAGGCCAGCACATCCATCACAGCGTAGAGCGGTGGGGTATTCGACACTTCTCCGAGAAAATGAACGCGGGGATCGCCGTGCAACGTCCGGTCGATCTCTGCGGGAATCGGATCTTGCAGTTCGTGCGGTCCCACGAGCAAAAGGTGGAGATCCGGAAACTCTTTCCGCAACTCCTTCCAGGCCCCGGCTAATTCGATGATGCCTTTGTCGCGGACAATGCGGCCGATGAACCCGAGCACCAGCGCGCCCTGAGGAATGTTACAGCGCCGGCGGGTCTCTTCCCGCAGAGAAGGCGAAATGTTGGAATCATTGAACTGCTGCGCCGCATCGACGCCGTTTCCACTGCCTTGTGCGAGGACGGCGATCTTTTCGGGCCGGCAAAGACGAGAATCCACCGCGAGTTGGCGGACCGACGCACTCACACACAGTACCTGGTCGGCAAGACCACAGGAAATTCGTTCGCTCCACATCAGAAGCCTGCGCCGCCATCCTGTTGCAGTGGTAAACGGCAACCCTCGCATGTGGTAGATCCGCACGGGAGTCCGGACTATCCAGGCGCTCAGCATCCCGAGCAATCCGCCTTTGGGAGTATGCCCGTGCACGATCTGCGGATGGATCCGGTAGAGTACCCGCGCCATTTTCAGCAGCGCGAGGACATCGCGCCACGGAGTGATCCGTCGAGGCATCTCCACTGCGTGGACAAGTACTCCCTCGCGCACTGCGAAACTGGCAAGCAATTCGCCGGGCGACGACAGGCCGATGACCTCAAAGCCACGAGCTTTCATATACCCCACTTGTCCCGTCATGAACGCGAGGGACTGAGGCACCGTCGTGATATGCACCAAGGTGATCGGCTTCGATTTCATATGGTTCGGCTTCGTTCTGTGGAGGCCGGCGAGCCACCTGCATCCTAACCCGCATATTCATGAACACTTCTGCTGCACCTGAGGCTCTTTCTATACCGACAATTGCGCCTCCTCCTGTTGTTCTGGCAGGCCTTGTTCCGTACTGTGGGCCCCTTCCTGCTTCTCACGCTCCAGCCGCCGCGCATAGTCATCCATGGTGAGGATCTCCAGCAGCCCTTGCTTGCGCATCCGATGGGCGTACTCGAAAATCTCGGCCAAGCCGGACAACATGGCGTCGGTATCCTCGTTCAGGTTGAACGGGTGAAACCAGAGGTGATAGAGCCCGCCGGTCTTCACGGCATGCGCAATGCCGCGCTTCCCTTTCAGCACGCGGCTGGCCATCGGAATCATCCTGCGCATCCCTTCGCGCCCGATGAAAAAATGATTGGCGGGGAGGTTCCACAGTCCCGGCAGGGTTTCTTCCGCTCGTACGGCCCTGGGCCGAAGCGCAAGCAGCTGATCGAAGAAACGCACGGCCCATTGAAGCAGTCGGATGTCGGTGCGGATCAAGGGAGGCTCCATCCCCCGATACGACCGCAATCCGAAATGTTTGAGAACATCCAGGTGACCGACCTGGTTGCGAGGAAAGACGAAACTCTTCAGCACCATCCCTTGCCGGGCGGCTATTTCAAGAGCGGCGTTCAGATCGGCCATGGCAACGGATGGAGTACACTCCGGGTCTCCATAGTAGATGTGGCCGAACGAATGGGACCCGATTTCATGACGGACATGGGCACGGCGAATCCACTCCACGATATCCGGCGCATACCAGGCTGGCGCGGAATCGACGGTCGTGCAGGGGTCGAAGGAGTACCAATCGAGAGGGAACCAGGAATAGTACGCATGGGGGAATAGTTCGGGATGCGCAAGGCCGTGGCGATCGCGCAGACACTTCTCGAGCATGAGATGGCCGACCACCGCCCAAGTCGCAGGGATGTCGTAGCGGTCGAAGAGAGCCAAGAGCGGCGTGATGTGTTTCCGCTCTTGCCTCGACTCGTGCTCGAGCGTGGGGATGGGAATGTGGTCGAATCGTCCCCAGGCCAATTCCAGATCAAGACTCACCACCATCGTGCCGGGCTCTCTACTGGTCATTATCAACCTCCTGAGCAGACATGCTCATTCCTGTCGCCTTGAGGCGAGCGAATACTTACTGCCCAATCGATGCCTCGCTTCGCAGAGTTTCTTTCGCTCGTACAGCCCTGTGCCGAAGCGAGCGCTGCTGATTTGGGAAATACAAGGCCGCTGTGTCGTGAGTCTTAACTTGTGGGGGCTGGAGGAATGTTGACGACGATATAGACGTCCCGGCGTCCAGCAACTATTCCCCAATTACTGGTAAAGGCCACATATCGTCCGTCTCGACTGATCGAGGCCTTCGGCTGGTCCTCATAAATACCGACGAGGCTTCTATGATGAGCAATCCGACGCACACGGTCACTGCCGTCCGTGGCGACTTGCACGATTTCGTTGTCGAAGGGGTTCAGGACTGGTCCCCCGCTGGTGGAAAAACGACTGCTCACTGCCCAGCGTTCGTTCTCCGCCAACATCGAGAAATGGTCCTGCTGCGTACTGTAGGACCAAAATCCCGGTATCAACGAGGTCACGACCCTCGGCGTGGCGAGCGGCCGAAACCCAAGGGCATTGCTAGGGAAGTCAGTGACGATGGTTCCCATCCCGGTATCGCGATGGACGAATCCGAAGCCGTCGGCTCTTGTGAGACTGTCGATCAACGTCGGTCAGGGAGCGGCAAGGTCGAACACTTCAGCAGTCCCGCCGCCATAGACCACAATCAGATATCACCCCGATTTATCCACCTGCACTTCATCGAGAGCCGGCACCTCTTCCCGGACAAGGATTTGATCGCGCCCGCGATGCCAGGCGAAATAGCCGGCCGGCAAGCCAGCGGCATCCGTGAGGGTGAAGGCAAATACCTGGTCGTCCAGGCTCTTGCTCATTTGGGCCAGATTGCCATCCGGCAACAGTAAGCTGGAGCCATTCGGCTGCAGGACGGTGGAGAAGTTTTTGACCAACGTATATTGCTGCAAGGCCACGTTGTAGGCCCACTGCTGCCGAGGGGCCTCTCCAAGGACATCGACATGTCCGTTATGTCCATAAATGAGGTCTGGACTGATGCCGCTCCAGATCATGTCGGAGCGTTCCAACAGAAAACCCTGCGGAGGGGGGGGTCCGCAGCACGATGGGAGGACCAGCGGTTGAGGTCGCTGGGTCAAAGG
>CAZGYZ010000076.1:0-8307 GCA_964530675.1 uncultured Nitrospira sp.
GTATGTTGTCCATACCGCTTCGTGATCTGCTGGACTTCAATCATATGTGGTGATTTGGATCGGTTGAATTGGAAAGTACTGCCGGCGGGCCGGTTATCGCACTCTCACCGGTAACGCAGCGCATCTTACTCAGTCGGGTTGAGGCAGTCAATATCGTGTTTTAGGAACCTGTCCGACATTGGCCGTCCTACTGCGGCGAACGATTCGTGACCATCTGCATCATTCTCGGCCCGGAAAAATCTTCAACGTATTCCAGCGAATACGTCTCCGGTTTTTCCAGGCCTTGCGCCGCTCATCTGGCCGCACCTCCTTCGCCTCGTTACGAAGGCAATACCGGACAGCTTCCTGTCGCCTGAAACTTTACACCTTTTCTCCATCCTGCTAGAGTCCGCGCGCGGAGAGGCCTGACCAAGGAGATCGATCAGTGACGAGGGTGCCTCAAGCGAGGGTAGCGCTAGTTGCAATCGCTGCGTTGATGGTGCTGTTCTGCATTCCACCCGACAGCTGGGGAGCCAGCGGGCGAACCTATCGGGTCCACGGCCAGGTAGTGGCAGTGAACATGGTCCAATCCCCCCATATGATTGTCGTCAAAACGCCCTTAAGCAAGCATGACGATATGACCGTAGGGGCCAGGGTGACGTCCCAAACAAAGATTGTCCGAAAGGGGAAAAGGATCGCACTTCAGACCATCAGAGTAGATGAGACGGTGTGGCTAACCTACGTCAAACAGAGAGACGGGGTATTCGCCCAGACCATCCAGGTTCAGTAGCACTGTTAGGCCTGACAAATAGTCCACATAATATCAGTGAGTTACAGGTTACGTACTTATCTTCGAACTTGGGGAGGCTATGTACCGGTTTCAGACAGGTGATCTCAGGATGTTCGCGTTAGGCCATCTATCAGTTGACTGGCACGAGCACTTTCTTCTATAAGTGTGCCACCAAAGTCCTGTCTCAACATTCAATTTCGCAAAACTTCTACATGGACATTTGACCAAGGTCATCGGTTGCACCAGTGAGCGACTCCGGTACCCCTAAAAATGGTACATTTTTGAATACTCGGATAGGCGCTATTAGGCTGTAAGCCAAGAGCTTCGGTCCATGGCCTACAGCTCTTTCTTGTCTCTCCTTTTTCCTTCACCCCAACGTAGGGGGATAGGGCTACGGTTTCGGTATTGTGGGGCTATCGGTTGGACCGTACTGTGAAGGCACACAAGCCAGGATCCTATATGACGGCTGGTTCAACCGAGAACAAGAGGTATTAGATGATCATCCGAGCTCGTGAAAGCAGTCGGCGGTTGTTATGGGCAGTAGGCAGTCTTGGGATGCTCCTAAGCGCCTGTTCCTGGGTTCCCAAGGGGGAGTCTCAACTGGACGTAGGGATTGAGGATCGCGGGGTGGCTTCCTGGTATGGCCAATCATTTCATGGCAAGCAAGCAGCCAACGGCGAATTATTCAACATGGAGGCCTTGACTGCTGCCCATAGGACCCTCCCACTCGGCAGCGTGGTCCGGGTTGTGAATTTGGCGAACGGGAAACATCTCCACGTACGGATCACCGACCGGGGTCCCTATATCAACAGCCGAATCCTCGATCTTTCTCGCGGCGCAGCGGCTCGGTTAGGGATGATGGATGGAGGCCTATCCCATGTACGGGTTCAGTTAGTTGGGGAACGCCGACCCGCCGCTCTTCTCTCTTCTGAAGCTATGGCAACCGCATCAGTCGCCCTCATTCTCGGGCCAGGGCACGCTTCCTCAAAGGCCACTGAGCCCCTCCCCTCAACTTGGGGGAAGTCGGATCCTCTGATGGTCCATCCTCTTCGACTGCCTCCTGGCGATATCTGGGTCCAGTTACGCACACGACGCTTGATGGGGATGCAGTCGGCAGATCATACCGACCATACCGAAATTGCGACCGTCGTTACTACCTAGCTCCCGAAGTGCGCGAGACAGGTAAGACGCGAGGGTTCATCTGGTCTATCTGGTCTGTCTCGTTTGTTTAGTTGAACCAGACAGACCAGATAAACAAGAGAGACCAGCCAGTCCTTGCGCGTTACGCGCCCAATATTCCGTTACACTCACTCTGTAGGCTCCTGGGCTGGGCGTTCAGCCACCAACCCTGCGAGCGCCTCGCGAATCGTCCGACTTACCTGATCGATCTCTCCCATCTCCGATACAGAAACGATCCAAGCCTCTCCCGGTTCCAGCTCGATGCGATAGTGATTCTTTCTCGCCGAGAACCATTCGATATAGGGATGAGGCGCAAGGTTTGGATGGGGGTCGAACGAGATCAGGTTCACATCTCCGATCTGTGGGTTTTCCATGTCGCCAATCACCTGCCCGGCGATATCCTCGTCTTCAAACCGTCGATTCCGAAACTGAATCACCTGCCCGGCGATATCAGCCTTGAAGTTTCCTCGCAAATACAGATCGACAGGACCAACCACTGCAAACACGATCCGCCCCACAATCGTTCCAACAACGCGATTATCCAGAAACCCTTCCTGCACCCAGCGCCCATTGCCAAATTTTTGTGCCATTTCATCCCCTGTAAATGAGTTAGCCCACGTTGTTCATATCATTTCGTCCAAGAATGGCGAAAGGCCGCGCGACAAGCGCAACACGAAGTTCGAAGTTCTGGGTTCGAAGTTCCGAAAACCTCGAACTTCGGACCTCGAACGCTCCTCCGTCTAGCCCATCCCGCCAGTCTCGCCCGTCTCGCTTGAGTCAGGCACTGGTTAGACCGGCTGAACCGTACCAGCCGTAGGCAATGGCGACCGAGGGCCGCTCCCGTAGGCGCCCACCACCACCGCCAGCAAAATGAGCCCACTTCCAACCCACCCCTGAGTATCCAATGTTTCCCCCAGGAAATACCAGGAAAGCCAGGCCGCGTAGGCCGGCTCCGATGCAAAGATCAATGCCACCTGTTGCGCCGGCACAATGCGTTGCACCCACATTTGAACGGCAAAGGCCCCAGTCGCAAGCCCTCCCGTGACCCCAAGCCCGACGAGCAACAACGCCGTCGGCGCAAAGGCCTGAACCGGTGCCTGCTCAATCAGCATGGTAGGAAGCAATAAGACAACCGACGCCATCATTTGCCAGGCAAACAAAGACGGCGCATCGACCTCCCGGGTAAACCGTTCAAGACAGGCAATATGCGCGGCAAATGCTATCGCACAGCCGAGAGTCAAGAGATCGCCAAGATTTCCTGATGCACTGGGCTTCACCAATAACCAGAGCCCCACTGTGGCGATTCCCGTGGCCAACCACACGCGCCGATCGAATCGTCGCAGGATCAATGGCACGATGACGACATATAACGCCGTAATGAAGGCAGAATTCGATGCGGTACTATAGTGGAGCCCAACCGTTTGGAGGACATAACCGAGAAAGAGCCAGCAGGTGGCAATCGCACTTGCCCGTAAAACTTTCGACTCGCGACGCAAGCGAAGTCTCCAGAGCAGAAACCCTCCCCCGACCAGCAAGGCGCCCAGGAGAAATCGGAGAAACAGAAACGAGAACGGTGGAATTTGCTCCAACACCGCTTTGGTAGCAGGAAATGTTGCACCCCAGATGAACGTTGTCAGCAGAAGCGCTAATCGCGGCATGGAATCGAAGCAGTGCTGAGTTTTGAGTTATGAGTTTGAATATTCGGGCGAACCCGAAGCAGCCGAGCTATCCTCAACTCAGCACCCAGATCTCAGATCTCAGAACTTCGCCTTTTTATGCTTTACACAGCGGACAACGGCGCTGTTCAGTAGTACCGGCCTGCTCCATCGCCGCTAACGCCCGTTCCTTGTCCGGATAATCGA
Source organism: uncultured Nitrospira sp. (assembly GCA_964530675.1). GTDB lineage: Bacteria > Nitrospirota > Nitrospiria > Nitrospirales > Nitrospiraceae > Palsa-1315. The sequence continues at coordinate 3,811 of CAZGYZ010000076.1, forward strand.
ACCACCCGCCTTCCCAGAAGTCGCTTGAGGAGCCGATCGACGTAGACGGCACCTCAGAACAGCGATCCCTGTGGAGCGTGACCCGATCAATTGAACGCGCGACGTGAATCCAATAGCTCATTGTGGGAACAGTTAGGGGTGAAGTGTCAGGGGTGAGGGGTGTGAAAACAAAGGTTCAGCAACCTTTCACTCCTCACCCTTTACCCCTCACTGGTTTAGGGCAGGAGTTGCCACTCATCCTTCTCAATGAAAACTTTCACGCCCGTCTCGAGCTTCTTAATGTCGTCTTTCTCGAAGAGCCGCATGTATCGCTCGATCCGATCCGGATCGTCGATCCGCTCTTCCTGCATCATACCACCGACACTCTTGTACTTACGAATCAACAGGGACATCGAATTCCTCCTCTAGCAGGATGCTGAAAAAAAGCCGCCAGCGCGCAGAAGGTTGAGGTTGAGGCTAAGATGAGAACATCAGATCTTCGCTCAACCTTGACCTCAGCCTGTCTCGCTTGACTATCCTGCGCGGTATTCCCTTGCAGCCCTAGATGCTCGAGCAAATTAATTTTCACCGAGCCGCAACAGTTATTCCGCAGCCTGTTAAAGCACTGGAAGTCCTGTCCGCTTGATGTGTAGAATAAGGCAAAGCTCAACGGCCGGTCAAGAGCGCGTTTTTTCTCTCTGTCCGGTGTTTATCTAGCGTGAAGGATACGAACCATGCCGATCTATGAGTATCGTTGCGGACAGTGCGAGAAACACTTTGACGCTACCCAATCCGTCCATGCCAGAGCGGAAGACACTGAATGTCCTCACTGCCATGCCCAGAGCGCCACGCGATTATTGTCTGCTTGCACGACACAAGTGAAAGGAACCCACAAAACCGGCTTCGCCGAAATGAAGGCCTACAATATGTTAGACGAGCGGATGGACAAGTTTGCCAAACTCCCGCCGCTGATGGGCAAACGCGCCGCCCCTGATATGGCACAACCTTCCGATCCTTCAACCGGCGGCATAACGGAGAACTGAACCAGGCAGTGGCCGGCATGTGAACACGTGGCATCCTCTCCCCAACATCCACACCTACCGATGGAGATCCTATGACCGCGAGATTCTTTCTCTCGCTAGGCCTCAGCCTTCTGCTCAGCTGCACAAATGCCCTCGTCGTTCATGCGGATGTCGCAGGAAGCCTGACCATCGCCGGAAACGGACCAGAGCTGACGATCATTGAGCCCCTCGCCCACGCGTTTGAAAAAGCCAACCCCAAAGCCTATCTCGACATCGTCTGGGACGGCGATTCACAACCTATTGAGATGGTCAAATCCGGCCAGGCCCACATCGCCGTGACCGGAACGGAAACGGCAGGTCTTTCGGCAACGCCCATCGCATGGGATGGGATCGGCATCCTCGTGCACCTCTCCAATTTCATGAAAGAAGTCACAAAGCAACAAGTGGCCGACATTTTTTCCGGCAAGGTCACGTTGTGGTCAGAACTCGGCGGTCTCGAGACGAAAATCTTGGTCATTGACCGGCCTCGCAATCAAAACATTCGCGATACGTTTGAATCGCAACTTGGTATTACCGGGAGAATCACCGGCACCGCCAAGGTGATAAGCTCCGATGAACAGGTTGTGAAAACTGTCGTGGGAACGCTTCCTCCTCTGTCTGCGGTCGCCTACCTGTCCCTAAGCCAGGGATTATCCGTCGTCTCAGGCGGCGTCCCCGTCAAACTCTTGCCTATCGACAAAGTCGAACCGGAGGGCCCTACCGTCAAAGACGGCCGCTATCCGCTCCGACGGCCCATCTTTCTCTTGTCGAAGAAGGAGCCGCATCCCCTGACGGAGGCATTCATCCAGTTCGCCCTGTCTCCGGCCGGCCAACAACTCATTGCCGAGATGTATATTCCGATCAAAGAGAAATAATCGTGCGCCGTTGTGATTGAAGGAGGCAGCTATGCTGATGTGGCGATCGTTGAGGTTCATGTTACTGGGACTCATAGGGTCTATGGCACCCATGGCCCTATCCCACGCGGAGGAACCAGGCGCGATCGTTGATGGCGCAGGGTTCACCCTCTATGGCACAGAGTCGATCAAGGGGTTTGATGCCGCAAAAGTCGAACGAGACCCTGTCTGCGACCAAAGCAAGCACCCACGGATCGCCAAGATTGAACCAGACGAAGCCAAACCGGGCGTCAAAGTTGTTATCACCGGTGAGAATTTCGGCACGAAGGAGTGCTTCCATACTGTAACGTTCAGCGCGGCCTCACATATCCCCGTAGTGTTCAAATTCATAAACGATTCGACGATCGAAGCGACCGTGCCGGATGCCAAAGCAGGGATGTCCTTCGTCATCATCGTCACGGGCAGCGGAAGCGCCCAATCAAAACCCGTCTTGATCAAGCCTAAGTAGGCTGATTTCTCTAAAAAATCAGACCTGTTCCCCTCCTGCTTCCCTCGACAGGACTCCTGACCCTATGCTAGCTTACGCGCTCATTTTCGCCTGATGACTCTCGCAGATTTGCGAACGATCTGAGGGGACAGGGATCAGTATGTTCAAGAAAATTCTGGTGGCCAACCGCGGCGAAATCGCCATGCGGATTATCCGCGCCTGCCGCGAATTGAACATCGCGACCGCTGCTATTTACTCTGAAGCCGACTCGACCGGAATCTACGTCAAGAAGGCGGACGAGGCCTACATGGTCGGCCCGGGACCGGTCAAAGGCTTCTTGGACAGTCAACAGATCGTTAACCTGGCACAACGGATCGGTGCCGATGCCATCCATCCAGGCTATGGGTTCCTCTCCGAAAACTCGCAGTTTGCGCAGCTATGCCACACCTCCGGCATCACCTTCATCGGCCCATCTCCGCAAGCCATTGACTTGATGGGAAGCAAGGTCAAAGCCCGCGATCTGGCCAAACGCATCGGCATTCCAATCGTCCCCGGAACCGAAGGCGGTGTCACCGACGTGAACGAAGCCTTGTCCTTTGCGAAAAACACCGGGTACCCTGTCATCATTAAAGCCAGCGCCGGCGGGGGAGGACGCGGTCTCCGAGTGGTGCGGTCGGATGCAGAACTCCGTGAGAACATGGCAGTCGCGTCACGGGAGGCTCAGGCTGCCTTCGGTGACGGCAGTATCTTCCTCGAAAAATATATCGAACGGCCGCACCATATCGAATTCCAGATCCTGGCCGACCGCCATGGCAACATCATTCACTTGGGCGAGCGCGATTGCTCGATCCAGCGACGGCATCAAAAACTCATCGAGATCGCCCCCTCCTTGATTCTCACGCCACCACTTCGCGCCGAGATGGGTGAAGCGGCCATCGCCATCGCCAAGGCGATCGACTATGACAATGCCGGCACCGTAGAGTTCCTCCTCGATCAGGACAGCCGCTACTACTTTATGGAGATGAACCCACGCCTCCAAGTCGAACATACGGTGACTGAGCAGATCACAGCCATTGACATCGTGCGCAATCAGATCGCCATTGCAGCCGGCATGCCCCTGGACATTACGCAGCAGGAAGTTACGCTCCAAGGCCATGCCATCCAGTGCCGCATCAATGCGGAAGACCCAAAGAACAACTTCCGGCCTTGCACCGGTACCATCACGGCCTATCTCTCCCCGGGCGGAATCGGGGTACGCATCGACGGAGCCGTCTACAAGGACTACACGGTACCGCCCTACTACGACGCCCTCTTGGCCAAACTCACCGTACGCGGCCGGACCTGGGAAGAAACCGTCAGCCGTATGAGACGGTCACTCGAAGAATACGTCTTGCGCGGGGTGAAAACGACGATCCCCTTTATGATGGAAATCATGCAGGATCCTGATTTCATGGCAGGACATTTCGACACCTCCTACCTGGAGACGCATCCAGAGCTGTTCAACTATCACGACTTTGAGCAGCCGGAAGATCTGGTTCTGGCGCTGTCAGCCGCAATTGCCGCCTACGAAGGGCTGTAAAAAAACCAATGATGAATTATGAATGGTGAATTCTTCAGTCGACTCAACCTTACACATTCATCATTTAACATTATCGTAAAGCCATGACCTCAAAGCCAAAGAAACAGCCTGGCAAGAAAAAGCCGTCACTGGAGATCAAGCCGGCGGCAGGCAAGCCTATCCTGATCACCGATGTCGCCTTGCGCGACGGGCATCAGTCGCTCTTGGCCACGCGCATGCGGACGGAGGACATGCTGCCCATCGCCCAAAAGCTCGATGCCGTCGGCTATTGGTCACTCGAAGTCTGGGGCGGCGCCACGTTCGATACCTGCCTGCGATTCCTCAAAGAGGATCCATGGGAACGGCTTCGTGCACTGCGCGCCGCCATGCCCAACACCAAGCTCCAAATGCTGCTCCGCGGGCAGAACCTGGTTGGATATCGGCACTACGCCGACGATGTGTTGGAACGGTTCATTGAACGATCCGCAGCCAATGGCATCGACGTCTTTCGCATCTTCGACGCGCTGAACGATATCCGCAACGTCGAACGGGCCATGC
>CAZGYZ010000077.1:0-8268 GCA_964530675.1 uncultured Nitrospira sp.
CGATGTCTTTGAACGAACGAGTCTCACGGGAATAGGTTTGAAGCAGCTCGATCAAATAGTTTACCTTCATTCTACACACATCATATTTGGGGAACTCCATCGTGCCGTCCGCTTTTTGCTCTACAGATATTTCGCCAAGATAGTTACAGACACCATCCACCCTGTTCACCATGTCAGGGTCGAGCACATCGTTTGCGGCTGTGAGGATACTTCTCACTGATTGCAATACACGCCCCAACTTGGCTTCGTCTCTCCTGAGCTCAGAGAGTGTTACAGACCGCATCCACAGTGGTTTCTCATCATCTGTTAATCCCACGGTTAAGTTATAGTGTGCGATCGATCGTTTCGTAACGCTCATCGTGAAAAGCGTGAGCTGAAAGAGCTGCTTCAGCTGCTTGGCTGCATAATCCATTCGTTTATTCCTCAGTGCCTCCTGAGATTCTATTATTTGGTCTAGTCGTATCTGATTACGTTTTGACAAATAGTGAAAGAATATCGCCAAGAGAATTCCTATAACTAAGTCCACAAGCAGGAAAAGAGTTGGCGAGAGATCACACTTTAGGCTGTAGTCGAATCGTCCACAGGTAGGATCATCCGGACCAGACCCGAACACGAGATAGGGAACGAACGTCCCTGATACAAATCCTGCAAAAACAACCGCTGCTATAACTTTTGGTTTCTTGCAAAACTCCAAGATAGGCATGGGCATGAGTTTATGAACTGCCATGATTTATTCACGGGCATTGAAGGCTAATTTCGGGAACAGTATTCTTAATTTATTTGGAAAGCAACCATCGAGGCGGGGAGCACAGTTGCGATAAACTCAACGTGCAGGCTGTTTCTACCCCGATATCATGGACGGTTGAGTGAAGAGGTGTTCTGACTGTCGCTGCCTGTCTAGCGACCGCCGCTGGCGTAGGTTGTGACTCCGCTCGATGTAGTCAAAGACATCCGCTCTGGCCTCGATTCTCGTCCGGTAGTGCCGGCGATTCACGCCTTTGCGGTTGAGCACTCCAAAGAAGCTCTCGTCCGCCACGTTGTCGGCGCAGCTGCCAGCGGCACTCATGCTAATGCCTGACCCTGAAATGTGCTCTCAGACCCCCCGTCACATGCAGCGAAACCGGAAGGGCATGAAACGTCAGGTGTGAGAGGTTAGGGTGGAAGAATATTTAATGTTGAGTGATCAATGTTGAATGGTTGGGATGAGCAAGAGGGTAGGCTGGCGAGGAAAGCGGCGGACCGCCACGCGTCGCGAAATTGTTATCGGTATCAGCCTACTTCTTCGTTTCGTGTTTTGGTCTTGTATCCGGATAAGGGCCAAGGAAACGTTCGCCGTTGAAGTGGATCATGTGGTCTGGATCTTCGGCAATCCACACCTCGGATTCCCATGCGATGTGCGACAGGAAAGATTGCATGGCGCGGCGGGTCTCAAAGGCAGTCACAAAAACCAGCCCTGCCTTGCAACCCGCGAACAGCTCCTTGAGTTCCTTTCGTCGCTTGCCATCAACCGGCCCTGCGCTGGTTACCGCTTCAATGAGCAGCAACTAGTTCTTTGTCCTGTAATGAACGATCACATCAGGAATCTTCGCGGCGGAAGCCAAGGTCACTCCTAGCGAAGCCAAGCTCTCCGCCTCCAGATGGACGAATTTGTTTTCCGTGTCACCGATGTAGAGCACCACTCCGCTAGGAGTGAAGATCGGGCAGAAATGCTCGATGATCGCTTTGATGAGTGGATTCTGCCCTCCAGGAGAAAGTGCGACCTGTGAACCGTCGGGAAGCGTGACGGGTACACGTGCCAAGTGTCTCGTTCTTGCCATCTCGTCCGTAAGACCTTCGCGGCTTGCGAGGTATGCTTTTAAGGCTGTCGGCCAATCACGAGTTCCAACCTTGCGTAATAAGGCCAGCGCCGAGGGTTCTATCTGATACACCGTTCTCCCGCTGTTCGTGGGACGATTGGAATCATCCGGATTACGGAGCAGCAAGCCCGACGTCACAAAAAACTTCACGGCATCATCACGAATTGTTTCTCGGGTGTTGGGCGCATAGCGCACGCCGTATGCCTTGGCGATGAAGTCAATGATAGGGGTGATGCCGCGGAGTGGAGCTTCAGCGGTAGTCCAGGAAACATCGGGTTGCAGGTCCAGCAGCGCGAGCAACGTATAGGCCGCAGTTTCATTTCTTTGCTTTGGGCCAAACTGCAAGGCTGTCAGCGCAGAAATTGCCTCAGTGAGTCGCTGCTTTTTGACAGTGATCTTGCGGCTTGGTTTATTTTTGGGCATGGAGATGGTTAGTCACGAGTTCGTCGATCTCTTCTTGGGGAAGATCCAGCGATTTCATTTCAATTCCCATCGCATACAAGGTGGCACGGTTAGGATAGACCAACTTCCGAAGGTCGCTCGCATTCACCTGAGTGTGTCCGCTGAAACGGCGGAAATACTGATCGACCACCGTGGAGTTCAGGAACGCAAAGAGGCCGACTGCTAGATTGCGGTCGAGCCCACGCCCATTTGCATGGAAGTAGTTCAGATGGTTCTCAAAGCCCAGCCACTTCGCTTTCACATTGTCGGGGTCGAACAGGCACGCGACGAGGCGACGGCGCTCCTCTTTCGAGGTGAAGCGCTTCGTGAGCAAATAGACGCCGGTCGGCACAAGCCAGGGGTGTGTTTCGTCATTGTCGAGAATGGCGTTTGGCTTGCGGGATTGAGGCTTTGGCCAGTGAACGGTACCGGCGTCAAAATGGCAGGGGTGCACTAATGGCACTGCTCCTCTCTGTGGCTCCTGTCGAAGAGAGTTTTTGAGGCGGAAGTCCACAACACGCCCTGTCGATACGGTGACACCCAAAGAGGCAAGGCTTGAGCAGAGGCCTGCCATGATTTCCTTAGCCGCCGTGTGCGAGGGGGCCGAGGGGATGTGAATGAATTTTTCTGTGTCATGTGGATGGACCACCTCGTCGAACGCGAGCACCGATTCAGTGACGATGTCGCCATGCTCTCCGCTGCTGCTGGAGATCACCAGTTCACGGGGTTGGTTCCGTCCTTTCACCGCATGAAAGATAATGTTCTCTTGCAACACGCTGTCATTTCGAAATGCAGCATTGCGCGATTCGAAAACATGGAGCCTGCGGAGTTCCAGATTACTCAGGAAGTCCTCGCGGAATGGGCGGAAGTACGGGCCATTGCAAAAGCTTCGAGGCGTGATGCCGACGAGCTGGCCTCCGGGAGCCAACAGCTTCTGAATGAGGGCAATGAAGCCGGTGTAGAGGTTGCTCGTTTCAACTCCGACGGAACGCAGGGCACGTCTTTCGACTGAGTCAATGCCGATCTTTTTGTAGGGCGGATTTGTGATGGCTGCGTCAAAAGCGGGTGGTGTCGCAGCGAACAAGCCTCCGGTAAGCAACGCCGACATGTCATGAATAAAGTCGGTTGCATGGATGGTGAAGGTGAATCGAATACCTGCTTCAGCGCAAACATGCCGGCAGTCCTGCATGGTCTTTAAAAGGGTGTCTTGAATGAAAGGGTCGCGCTCAAAGAGCGTGGCTTCGATGGCGCGAACTCCGGGCTCCTTTCCACACACGCGTGAAACGAATGCAGCAGTCAGTGCTCCCGCTCCCGCCCCGGCATCCAGTAACCTCACCACATCGGGAAGCGGCCCGAACATAGAAGCCATAAAATCAGCCACAGGCGCAGGCGTGAAGAACTGTCCAAGTTCTCCCTGCCGCTTTCGAGCGTCTGGTAGGGTGGCGTTCGGCATGGTATTAGGCTGTCAGGCGTTGCATAGTGGCATCACCGAAAGAATGGGCATGACGCCGTTGTAAGATTCGTCGACGAGTAAGCGAGGATCATTCTACTTTTTTAGAGCCTTTTGGTCCATCCCTGCGTGCACGCACCGAACGAGTATTGCCTCATTCTTCTCGTCTCTCTTGGTAGAGCGGCCAGGGTGTCCTTGACCGCGCGCATTTTCTCACCCACCCGCCCTGGGCGCGCCTAGACGCGCCCTTGACCCTTGCGAGCACGTTTCTACAATGCTCCTTCCAAGCTTGCTCGTTTCTCTTTCTTGGAAGGGCACCCATGATGGTCTACGTGCGGCCGTCGAACGAGGCCCTTCTGAGGGCGCGCGTTCCGGGAGCACAGGACCAACATGGGTGTCCTTCCTCTCTTATTGCTGGATCGCCGACAGCCGCCACTCCCCATCTTGGATTCGCATGAAGGTCCAGGCTTCGCCGGATTCGGTCGGTATCTCTTCGCTGCCTTCGACGAGATAACCTGGTTCTCCGTGCTGCTTCGTTAAAGACAGGTTGTAGTCACGGGCACTCCAGCGAAGCCCTGCCGTCACGTACTGCCTTGCCTGTTCGGTCCAGACCTCCAGGATCTCCGCACGGAGGAGCACCACATCCTCGACGTGGTTCTGGATGTCCTGACTGGTATTGTCGGCTAGGGCGGCGCTGAAATAATTCAGCATCTCCGGCGTGACGAACTGCCTCAACTCGGTCATATCCTGTTTGCTCCAGGCCCGTTGAACGTCGATCAATAGTTGTTGGAAGGCTGCTTTGTCGGCGGAGGTGATGCTATCGACCGATAGTTTCTGTCTGGCTGTGGAGGACCGCCGTGCAAACGGATTCTCTTTGGACGGATCGCGGCCAGTGACCCCGGAAAAGTCAGGGAGGGAGGGGCGTTGTATTTTCAGGAAATAAAAAATCGTTGCAGCTGCCAGGAACAGGAGGATCAGCAGGATCCCGGCTGATCCAAAATCCTCGGTGGGTTTGTTAGTTTCGGCAGCAGGCGCCTCGGCCTCGGTGGTCTGCGCGCTACTGTTTGTCGCTCCCAAGAGCATCTCGCCGATCAACGATCCGGCGACTCCAGCTGCGAGCCCAGCCGGCAGGGGAGAGGCTTTCAGAATGAGGGTCGTTGTGTTCAAGGTAGGCTCCCCGTTATCAGTCTCCTGGGCGCATCATGCGCCCGACACCATATCCTAGCAATAATAGACTCTTGAAGATGAAGAATTTGAGGGTAACGACTGGGCCGTTCGATCTGCTAGGCCCTGGAGGTTATTCGGCTGGTACGGTTGGTGCCGGACGGATCGATCGTATTGATTCGTTACTTGAGGTATCTATGTCAAGTAATTGAAGATAATATGTTATAGCGTTACAGACTTTTGGGCAGCGCGGATGGCAAGCTCCTCTGGTATGAGGTAACGTCTTGGTCCCAAAATCGCTGTACCTATACGCACCATGGTCGCACCTTCGGCGATGGCGATATCCATATCTTCCGACATCCCCATGGAGAGCGTGTCGAGTTCATAGCCATCTTTCTTGAGCCGATCATAGAGTTCCCAGAGCATGTGGAACTGGCTGCGTTGCAAGGCCGTGGCAGTCGTAAGCTCAGGGACGGCCATCAGTCCGCGCAATTTCAGGCGGGGCAGGCGCACGACATGGGCTGCCAGCTGGGCCAGCTCTTCAGGCGCGACACCGCTTTTACTCGCTTCTCCGCTGACATTCACTTGCAGGCAGATTTGCAAGGGCGGCAGCGATTCGGGCCGGTCTTTGGCCAAACGGTCGGCTATTTTTATTCTGTCCACACCATGAACCCAGACGAAATTTTCCGTGATGCGCTTCGTCTTATTACTTTGGATCGGGCCGATGAAATGCCATTCAATCGGTAGATCGGTTAGGGCCGGCATTTTTGCCAGCGCTTCTTGTAGATAGTTCTCGCCAAAAATCGTTTGCCCGGCCTGCCAGGCTTCCCGCACTCGCTCGGCAGGGTGAGTCTTACTCGCGACCAACAGTCTGATCTCGCTCGGTGACCGGCCGACAGACTGCGCGACCCTGACAATGCGGTCTCTGACGGCTTGTAAGCGTGAGGCGACTGTTGTGGTCGGTTCCATTAGCGATACAGGTGCTCCCGTGTGAGGGGCATGGTGTTGTTCAATCCGTTCGTGAAGAGGACGTGGTAGAGCCGCATATCTCCATAGCGAAAGTTGGCAGCACAACCATTGAGAAACATCCGCCACATGCGAACGAAGGAGGCATCGTACATCGCCTCGACCTTTTTAACGTGGACCTCGAATCGTGCGCTCCATTCCTCGAGCGTTCGAGCGTAGTGCAGGCGAAGATTTTCGATGTCCGTCGGAATGAGTTTGGCTTCGCACATGGTCCGTACAATCTCGTCGAGCGAAGGGATGTATCCACCGGGGAAGATGTATTTCAACGTCCAGGGATCGCCGGGTATTGGCAGCTCTTGTCCGATGGTGTGGAGCAGCCCAATGCCGCCGGGATTCAAGATCGACTTTGCCTTCTCCATAAATGTCGAAATGAATTGCTTCCCCACATGTTCAAACATGCCAACGGATACGAATTTGTCGAACTTGCCCTCAATTTTCCGATAATCCTCAAACACGATCGAAATCTCTTTCGACAGACCTTCACGCTTCACGAGATCGACCGCATACTCAATTTGCTGTTTCGAAAGTGAGCATCCGACGCCGCGCACGCCGTAATGTTTGGCTGCGTAAATCAGCATCCCGCCCCAGCCGCAGCCGATGTCGACCAGTGTTTCTCCGGCCTTTAACTGAAGTTTCCGGCAAATGTGTTCGTACTTCTGCTGCTGTGCCTGCTCTAGCGTGTCGTTCTCATACCGGAAGTAGGCGCAGGAATAGGCCATGCTCTCGTCGAGCCACAGCTTATAGAAGTCATTCCCGCGATCATAATGGTGGGCGACGTGCTTCGTCGAACGCGAGAGCGTGTTGAGAGATGTCTTGCGGAGGTGAGTAATGGCGAGCTTCGCTTTCAACCCGAGAGGCAGATTGAGGAACGCTGCGTCTGCCCCGAAGCGAAGTAATTGCCTGAAATCGCCCTCCACCTGAATATCTCCTGCCATATACTCTTCGCCGAATCCTAATGATCCGCTTTCAAGTATGTGCTCTGCCGCGCGCTTCGTGGCAAAGGTGAGAATGAACTGTGGCTCACCGACTCCGTACGATTTTTTCACCCCATCCCAAAACTGCACCTGAAAAGACACATCTCGCGCATGATTGCTCAATTGTTCGAAGAGTTGCTCGAATGTTTTTCGCATGACCGTCCTCTTCACCTTTTGGATAAATGGGCTTTGTTATTGAGAGGGAGGCTTGTACCGCCCCGAAAAGCCCCAACAACCGCTTGTGATTAGCTCTTTCCCCGGCCCTTGTCAAGTTGCCCATCGGCTGTTCATGACGAGGGGCTTGCCGGCTAAGCGACTGGGGATGGCCTGCCGGCAGACAACTCCACTGAAAAACCGGGTCAATAGAAACGAGGTCAGCAGGGATGATCGTCAGCCAAGATCATTTCTTATGTATGGGGGTTGTTTTTTATCAAAAAATAGCCGACAATACGGGCCAATCATCAGTCAGCAGTAAACTGGTCAACTGACTCAATAACAACAATAATAAGAGGCTTAGCGATGAAATTAAAAAACATGTTGTGGGTTGCTCTTGTATTGGCTATCCCTGCCAATGTTTTTGCGTATGGTGAAGGCGGATCCGGTACGGGAATCTGCCAAAAGCTGAATTTTTCAGACTTCACGCCAGCCAATAATTCAGAAGTAGCCCAACAATCGGGATTTTCATTTTTTGCCACCGGCGCAGTCTATCCGAACGGCATTAAGGTTACGGTACGAGGCCAATCTGTACCAGTGACCGTGACCGCTAATAAAGACGGATATAAGGTAACCGGCAAGCTTCCTGAGATCCCATCAGGAGGGTACGCAAAGGTTAATATTGAAGCTCGAGGCGTCAATCAATGCGAAGTCACCGGCGGATGGCTACTGAAAGTTAATCAGTAATCCCAACCCAGCGTAAGTGACGATTCGATTTTCCGAGAATCGCCATAGATAGGTCGGAATTTTTTCTTGTAGTATGTCAGGGGGTCAGCGTGAGCTGACCACCTGACAGTTTTCGGAAGGCATTCAGGAACAATTCCTGAACAGGTCTTTGTCCTCATCTTTTGCCTGCCTGCTAGCCGCATGATTCATTTGCTTTGGTAGATAAGGTCTAATGCAGCCAGGGCCGGTCCCGACCATGATGGTCTGGACCGGCCCTGGCTTTACTCGTGCCTGCTTACGATATGGGGGGAACTCAACGGAGCCGGTGATTCGCCAGAGGCAACACCGACTCCGTTTTAGTTCTATTGAGGAAAGGATTTTGGTGCTATGGCTTGTTGCCATCCTTCGCCATTCAGCGTGCGAAGAAACTCCACAAGGTCTCGCTTCTCATCGTTCGTCAGTTCGAGCGGAAGGATCA
>CAZGYZ010000078.1:0-1206 GCA_964530675.1 uncultured Nitrospira sp.
CGTGTCGGTGACGGACGGGACTTTCAGTGACACGGCCGCGATCACGATCAATCTACTGAACGTCAATGAGGCGCCGGTGGCAGGCGATGACACGGCTACGACCCCACAAAATACGGTAGTGACCACCGGCAACGTGCTGGGTAACGACAACGATCCGGAGTCGGTGCTAATCGCCGGTAACATCACGGCCTTTGATGCGGTGAGTGCCAACGGCGGCATGGTCGTGAATAACGGCGACGGCACCTTTACCTATACCCCGGCGCTGAACTTCACCGGCATGGACACGTTTACCTATACGGTGAGCGACGGCGTCTTAACTGACACCGCAACCGTGACGATTACGGTGACGCCAGCGGGGGGGAATAGCGCCCCGACTCTTATGACGAACGCCGGCGCGATCGTCCTTGCAGGATTCTCTGATCCCATTACGTCAGATCAATTGCAAGTCACGGACGCGGATAACACACCGGCTCAATTGGTTTACACGGTGACGACTGGGCCCATGAACGGCCGACTCGAACTGGCCGCAGCCCCTGGCGTAGCGGTTACGAGCTTTACTCAAGCGGATATCAATGCGGGCCTGTTGTGGTATGTCCCCATCGTACCTCCCAGCACAGGTGACAGTTTCACGTTCACAGTTAGCGATGGCGCGGGGGGGACAATAGGGGCAACGACGTTTAATCTTACGGTTATGCCATTTTTCCCTCCCCCGCTTGGCTGGCCCCCAGCCCCAGGGCCTGCAGCCGTTCCTTTTACGGACCTTCCTGGGCCACCTTCCGTGGGTGTTCTGATGCCTGTGCTGGCACCATCTTCGGAGGTGACGTGGTCGCCAGGTCGACAGAACCCTGATGTAGTGCAGGCAAAAATCGTTGATAAACACGACGAACCAGCGCCGCGCGAGAAAATGGTGAGTAAAACGTTCACCAGCGTGGAGCACGTGGAACCTGAGGATATCGCGCTCCAAGAGCCGTCGGACCTTCCGCCGGATCCGCTGTCGCCTCTGGTCAAGAAGGTGTTGGCCGTGGGCCACAATTTCGAAGAGCGTTTGACCAAGGAGGCCGACATTCTTGAACAGGCGATTGAAGAGCGTGTCATCGTGACAGCGTTGTCTGCAGGACTCATGGTGTGGCTCCTCCGCCGTGGATCCTCCCTGACCAGTTCTTTTACCTCGATGCTGGGGCGCCGTAAGGATGATGAACAGGGGAA
>CAZGYZ010000078.1:1306-8188 GCA_964530675.1 uncultured Nitrospira sp.
TGACCAGTTCTTTTACCTCGATGCTGGGGCGCCGTAAGGATGATGAACAGGGGAACGGGTAATCCCGTGCCTGGATCGGGTATTGGGTAAGTCGGCCAAGTAGTCAAAGATGGGCTGTGTGACGGGACCGAAGTCATCATGCGAGTGACGCCGCTTAACCTGATCGATCACGCGGACAGGCTCTCTATACGGCGAGGAAGTCGGGTGGAGTTATGTTATGACTCTCGATCCGGCTATCGCGGGGCGGACGTTTTCGATCAGTTTGAGCCGCAAGATAGACAAATCACTACAGCCGAAGTTCACTTTCATGGCATTAGTATGTGGGTGCAGACTCTGAAGTGAGTCGTTACATAGGCTACGACTTTGCGCCTCTTACCTTAAATACATAGCAGCTATCCGCACAACGGCCGCTGAGGAGAGTGAGATTTCTGGTTGGCCGGGAGATTCTCCGATGAACCCCACGTTCCTCTATACGAGGCTTCCGCAGAGAACCGTTGATTTCTTGACAGAGAGGAAGAGATCGTCTATCGGTGGTCAAGATGCCGCCAAGTTCGAGCATGGGAATGAGAGGGAACAGATGATATGGGGCGTATCCTAAACTGTCCACAGTGCCGGAAGGACGGCCTCCTACGGACACAGCCGCAATCGCCACGAGAACATTTTGCCTCTTTCCTCTTTGTGTCGCCGTTCCGCTGTCCATCGTGCAGTCACCGCTTTCTGGCGTCCCGTCTTTGGCTGGACCATCCCACCCATCCAATCGATCGCCGCGAACACCTCCGGATTCCCGTGCGGCTCTATCTCTCATTCTCCGGGGGCAAGGTTCGCGGTGAGGGAACGGTGCTCGATCTCTCGATGGGCGGCTGCATCATCAAGAGTCAGACCCAGGTCCATACGAACGACATCTTCTATCTACAATTGTCCCTTGAAGACAGCGAACCTCCTCTTGAAGTGGCCGCGATGGTCCATTCTGTGAGCGCTCGCGGCATCGCTTTCAAGTTCCTTCGAGCCGCCCAGGAAAGCAAGCGCCTGCTTGCCTTTGTCCAGGCACAGACATCAGATCATTCGGCTAAATCCTCGCTCCACGCCGGTGTGGCCGCCTGAACAAGCCAGTGAATCTCTTGCCTCCCATACCATCCCCACAAAATAGGGTTTGATGCGGTTAGCAGGCTAGACCTTCGAGTATTCGCACGTCTGAGACAAGCCCTGTCTGTCTGGTTCATCTGGTTTGTTTTGTTCATTAGTGGGTCTCGTTTAACCAAACAAACGAGACCCACCAAATAAACCAAACAACGGTCTTCTTATGCTGGCAGACCTTTCCCGCTTCCTGTTAGATCGGAGTTTCCCAGGCAGAATGAAGCGGATGGTTATTGATTAGTTCCTCATGTGCAGCAAGGTCATAGGGTTCAATGGTGAGATCCTTCTCGTCAAACGGCTCCGGGCAGGCAGGGGAGCAGAGGTAGGTGCGATAGGATTCAGCTTTCTCCTTCGTGGCAAATCGGCACAGCCCATATTCCGGCATCCCGGATGAGGGATTCCAAAACGCCAGCTCAATCGCGCTCCCCTGGTAGATTCCGAGGGTGCGATGTTTGATCTGAAACCCACCGGGTAGATGTGAAGAGGGCTCAAGCGACATGGATGGCCTTACCTCCGTATCATAATGGTTTTTCTCATGATAGCATGGGTCCTACCCAGCGTTATAGATCGGTGCAGGGGGAAGGAGGATGACTATGGGCAGTCGCATTTCTGTATTCGCCACCATCGCGATCACGGTGTTGCTCGTCGGACTCCCAGGGTGCGGCTACAACGATCTCCAAGGATTGGATGAAGACACTAAGGCCGCCTGGAGCGAAGTGGTCAATCAGTACCAGCGGAGGGCCGATTTGATTCCGAATCTGGTCGCTACCGTCAAGGGCTATGCCGCGCATGAGAAGGAGACGCTCGAAGGGGTGGTGCAGGCGCGTGCACAAGCCACAGGGATTCAAGTGACGCCTGAGACGTTAAAAGATCCTGCCGCCTTTGAACAATTCCAGAAGGCGCAAGCCGGTCTCACCTCGGCATTGGGCCGCCTTATCGCCATTGCAGAGAATTATCCCAATCTGAAAGCTGATCAGAACTTTCGCGATCTCCAGAGTCAACTCGAAGGGACAGAAAATCGTATTGCCGTCGCGCGCAAGCGCTACATCGAGAAAGTGGCGGAATATAACAAAGGCGTCCGCTATTTCCCCACGAACCTGACGGCCAAGTTCCTCCTCAATATGGAAGAGAAGCCGAACTTTACCGTGGCGGACGAAAAGGCTGTGGCGAAGCCGCCAGAAGTGAAATTCTAGGTCTAGGCTGAGGTTCAGGTTGAGGGGCAGAGTTCAAAAGCAAACAGTCAGCTTTGTCCTCGCCTGCATCTTATCCTTAGCCTCAGCCTTCACCTCTCTTTCTTTCGCGCTTGATGTGCCGCCGCTCACAGGTCGTGTCGTGGACCTCGCGCAGGTACTGCCGGCCACTGTCGCTGCTTCGCTCGTCCGTGATCTCGAAGCCCATGAGTCGAAAACCAGCAATCAAGTTGCTGTTCTGATTCTCTCCTCACTCGAAGGCGAACCGCTTGAATCCTTCACTCATCGCGTCGCGACCACCTGGAAGCTCGGCCAGAAGGGGACCGACAACGGGGTCTTGTTCTTGGTCGCCATGAAGGAGCGCAAGATCCGTTTTGAAGTCGGCTATGGTCTGGAAGGCACATTGACCGATGCACGGTCGGCGCAGATTATCAGAAGTGAGGTCATCCCGCGGTTTCGCGACGGTGATGCATCGGGCGGGGTGGCCGCAGGGGTAGCCGCGATTTTGAAGACGATTGAAGGAACCTACCAGGCCTCTGACAAGACGGCTCCTGGGCTGGACAGCGATGCCATGGGGCAGGCTGTGGTGGCGGTGATCGTTGGATTAATGGTCGGGTTGGGCCTCATGAGTGTCAATCGCCTCCTCGGTCCGATCGCTGGCACAGGACTCTCTGTATTACTAGCGCCTTGGCTGGTGCCCGCCCTGATTACCGGAGGAGTCACCCTGTTGTTGCTCACGTTGATCAGTGTGGCCAGTGCCGGTGGAGGAGGGCGAGGACGGCATCGCGGGGACGACTGGATTTGGTACAGCAGTCGCAGTGGGGGATGGGGCGGCGGCTCGATCGGCAGCGGTGGAGGTGGTTTCAGCGGCGGCGGGGGCGGTTTCGGAGGAGGAGGCGCCAGTGGAAATTGGTAGCAGGCTGGGGTTGACCGCTGAAGATCGGGAGCGGATCCGGCTGGCCGTACAGGCGGCGGAACGACGAACGAAGGCAGAAATTGTTCCAATGATCGTGGTGCGATCGGGGCTGTATCGCGAGGTCCGACATTGGGTCGGTCTTGGACTCGCGCTCTTGGCGCTCACTGTTCTGCTCACGATTGAATCGCACTGGCTCCCGTGGGGTTGGCATGCTTCGAACGCGGCCTGGCTCCTGCTTTCGACGCTGGTGGCTTATGGATGTGGCGCGTGGCTGGGAACTTTATGGCCGGTGATTCGTCTGTGCATTTCAGCCGAACGGATGCGGCATAAAGTGAAGCTCAGGGCCGAGCATGCATTTTCCCGACATGCCCTGTCACACACGCGCGAGCGCACGGGCGTGCTCATCATGCTATCGATCTTGGAACGGCAGATATATGTGTTGCCGGATCGATCGCTGGACGGCCTGGCTTCGACCGATCAATGGGCGCAGGTCGTCCAAGTTGCCGTCGAACAGTTACAGGGCGGCGACATCGTCAGCGGGCTCTGCCAGGGAATCCAACGATGTGGCTTGCTACTTGCCGATATCTGTCCGGGTCGTCCGGATGACAACCCGAACGAATTACCGGACGAATTGATTCAGGAGCCTTAATCGCCAGCTTGATAGACTGCCCGACATCGTTCCGCTAGAATCCCTCTATTCATGTCCGATCCTACGGCGGTATCCCCAGCTCCGGCGAATGCGCAGGATGAGACTCGCTCGGTGGTCAAAGCAGCCGGAGTGATCGGCGCGGCCACCTTCTCCAGCCGCATCCTCGGGTTCGTCCGCGATATGGTGCTGGCGAATCTTTTTGGGGCAACACCTGCTGCAGATGCCTTCTTCGTAGCCTATCGTGTCCCCAACTTGCTTCGCGAATTGTTTGCGGAAGGGTCGATGTCTTCCGCCTTCATTCCGGTCTTCACGGAATATCAGACGCAAAAGTCGAAAGGGGACGCCTGGGAACTGGCGAGCGCTGTTTTTACAACGCTGCTTACGATCGTGACCGGGATCACAATTCTTGGTGTTATCCTGGCGTCCGGAATCGTCTGGCTCCTGGCGCCGGGGTTTCATGACGATCCGGCGAAGCTGGGTATGACCACGCTGCTCACGCGGATCATGTTCCCCTACCTGATCTTTATCAGCCTGGCGGCGCTGGCAATGGGCGTCCTGAATTCCATGCGCGCCTTCGCGGCACCGGCGTTCTCGCCGGTGTTCTTCAACATTTTCATTATAGGCTGCGCGTATTTTTTATCGCCGATGATGGCGGAGCCGATCCATGGTGTGGCTATTGGGGTGGTGGCGGGAGGCGCGGCACAATTTGCCATGCAGTTGCCCGGTCTGCGTCGGCGCGGCATGTTATTCGGGTTTCGATTCGCACCGGGTCATCCAGGTGTGCGGCGGATCGGCGTGTTGATGGTGCCCTCGCTCCTCGGTCTCTCTGTGACGCAGATCAACATTACTGTAAGCACGATTCTCGCCTCTTTCTTTACCGGTGGGCCGACCTATCTTTTCTACGGTATGCGGTTAATCCAGTTTCCGCTTGGGATTTTTGGTGTGGCGCTGGCCACAGCCATTTTGCCGACGCTCTCGGCGCAGGCCGCACGCGGGGATTTGGATGAATTGCGGAAGACGTTGGGATTCGGCCTTCGGATGATCCTCTTTATCATCCTGCCGGCGATGCTAGGCCTGATGCTCTTGCGTCAGCCGATCATCCATTTGTTCTTCGAGCACGGGACCTTTACGGCGCACGATACCGCTGAGACCGCACTGGCAGTGCTCTGCTATTCCGTCGGTCTCTGGGCTTTTGGAGGCGTCCGCATCATCGTCTCGGCCTTCTATTCGCTGCAAGATACGCGCACGCCGGCTATCTCTGCGGGCATCGCCGTCGCGGCCAATCTCGTCTTCTCGCTCCTGCTGATGTCGTCTCTTGGGGCGGCCGGCCTGGCCTTGGCCACAGCCCTGGCGGCAATGGTCAACGGAGGTATCTTGGTCGCGGTGCTTCACCGGCGGCTAGGCGGCGTGGACTGGGGCTCTGTGGGGAGATCGTCGTTGCGTGTGCTGGTCGCATCTGTGCCGTTGGTTGCGGTCTGCGCCTGGGTGGCGGCGGCGCAGCTCTGGACCCATCCCGGTGAATGGATCGAAAAATCGGCTATGCTCTTCGTAGCCATTGGATTGAGCGCGAGCGGTTATCTGGTTGTCCATGCCCTGCTGCGGTCAGAAGAACTGGGTCTTGTCTGGGGAATGGTCAGACGGAAACTGAAACGAGGAACGGCTTAGTCAATGGGCAAAAGATCATCTTCAACCTTACCCCTCACCACTTACCCCTCACGTCTCAAGGCTTGCGTCTTCCGCACGCCCTGGGGCTGGATGGGTCTGTCAGAAACGACGAAAGGGATCGATTCTGTAGTGTTGCCGAAGGCCTCGCGGCAGGCTGTGCTGTCCGAGTTGCAAGTGGCCTCAGCAGAGCTCCTAGAGGGCAGAACCTCCTCACGATTGCAAGAGGCGCAGGCACAATTGACCGGCTATCTGGCTGGAAGACGCAGGTCCTTCGATTTGCCGTTGGACCTCTCACGAGGGACAAGTTTTCAGCAGAAGGTCTGGCGGACTCTTCGAGGTATCTCCTACGGCCGTCTTCGATCCTATCAATGGGTGGCACTTCGCGTAGGGGGCGGACAGTATGCTCGCGCTGTCGGCAATGCGGTGGGGGCGAATCCTCTGCCGATCGTGATTCCTTGCCATCGCATCGTGGCGCAAGATGCGTCGCTCGGGGGATTCTCGGGCGGCTTGCCTACGAAACGAAAGCTGCTCACTCTTGAAGGAACCCTGGACAAACTTCGACCGGAACGGCCGTAACCCATGAAAGCCGTGATTCAGCGGGTGACGAGTGCGTCGGTTCGCGTTGAGGGCAAGACCGTGGGGCAGATCGAATCCGGTCTCCTGGTCTTGCTGGGAGTGGCGAAAGGCGATGGAGAATCGGATAGCCGGTTTCTTATCGAGAAGATTCGCACGCTCCGGATCTTTTCCGATGAACAGGGGAAAATGAATCGCTCGTTAGTGGACATCGGAGCATCGGTCTTGCTGGTGTCCCAGTTTACCCTACTGGGCAGGACAGTGAATGGCCGCCGTCCAAGCTTTGACGATGCGGCGCCCTCGGATGAGGCAAAGCGACTATACGAGCAGGTTGCGGCAGGGCTGCGAGACCAGGGTACTCATGTGGAGACCGGAGTCTTTGCCACACATATGCAGGTTAAGTTGCTGAACGACGGGCCGGTGACCTTTGTGCTCGATAGCAGGAGAGAAGAGCGTATAGCTGATAGCTGATGGCGGGAAACGAGAGCTGATAGCGAATGGCTAATGGCGTATAGCACGAACAAAGAAAGACCTGTCTTTTCCGCACATGCTATCGGCCATAAGCCATATGCTCTTTTAGTTCAGACCCGTACTCAAGTCTGGCTCGTGAAGACCGAAAGAAGGATTAGGGGGAGCCGATTTCGGCACTTCGACCATCATCTGCTATACTGAGTTCATACGTGTTTGAATGTGAGAGAGGTGGATATGGGAACGCAAGTTCCGCCACGGCATCCGCTCCGTCAGCTGTTCGGCGC
>CAZGYZ010000079.1:0-8142 GCA_964530675.1 uncultured Nitrospira sp.
GATGGCGCACCTCGTGTGTCCATGACATCACAGAGACATGCACCAAACCCTCGACGCCTGGCTCCAGCTCGATGAACGCTCCGTAGTCGGTCAGGCTCACGACACGACCTCGAACACGAGTGCCGATCGCGTACTTCGTGGCTACGCCGGTCCAGGGATCGGCGCTCTTCTGTTTCAACCCGAGTGAAATACGCCCGGTCTCTCGGTCGTATTTGAGCACGCTCACTTCCACCTTATCGCCGATGTTGAACATTTCCGAAGGATGGCCGACTCGGCCCCAGGACATGTCCGTGATGTGGAGCAACCCGTCGATGCCGCCGAGGTCGATGAACGCCCCATAATCCGTAATATTTTTCACCTGGCCTTGAATCAACTGCCCTTCCTTCAACGTGGAAAGGGTCGTCTTCCGCTTCGAATCCCTCGTCTCTTCCAGAAGAACGCGCCTGGACACGACGACGTTACCACGCCGATGATTGATCTTGATGATCTTGAGAGGGAACGTGCGGCCAACCAACCCATCAAGATCCCGCACCGGATGAAGATCGATCTGCGAGCCTGGCAAAAAGGCCTTCACGCCGATATCCACCATCATGCCGCCCTTAATACGTGCCACGATCTTGCCGTCAATGCTCTTGCCGTCATTGAAGAGCTTTTCCAGCTCCTCCCAAATCTTCATCTTGTCGGCTTTTTCCTTGGAGAGCACCAGATTGCCGTCGGCGTCTTCGCACTCCTCGATATAGACTTGAAGCCGATCACCCACCTTGATGTTCTGAAGTTCCTCGGTGGAGAACTGATCGTTCTGGATCATCCCTTCAGACTTGTAGCCGATGTCCACGACCACCTTGTCTTTGGTCACGGCAACAATGCGGCCTTCCGTAATGGTGCCCTCTTCGAGGTTCTTGAATGTCTCCTCGTACAGAGCCGCTAAGGCCGCTCGATCTAATTGCTGATCACTCGATGGTGAAACCGTACTCATGGTATAGATCCTACTCTTCCGACAGGAGTCGGGTGCTGATGGTTATACACCGACATTCACTCAGCCTTGCGAATGTCGGCACTGGACTGCTGGGCCGGAGACTCCACGGCACCTAGTGCGGCGATACGATCCATCACGGTGCGGCTCACCTCCTGATAATATTGCTTGGCATCTCCACTCTCTCCGTTCCGGGGAAACATGAGGGAGTCTCCATAGATAACGGTCACAGGACAGAAGTGCGGCCACGTAGCTCCAGGCGGCAGCACATCGAACGTGCCCTTGAGATACGCCGGAACCACCGGACATCCGGTTTGTGCCACGATCATACCAATCCCCGGTTTGGGGGACTGTAGCTGGCCATCCTCACTGCGACTGCCCTCCGGATAGATCACCACGACTTTTCCTTCCTTGATCAGAGAAACCGCTTTACCAAATGCGTCACGGTCAAACCGACCGGTCTTCAAGGGAATCCACCCCAACCATTGGCAGATCGCCTTAAGGCCTGGAACCGGGAAGAGATCGCTACGCCCCAAAAACCAGGCCCGCCGCCGCATCCCACAACCCAGGAGGGGAATATCCAGGTAGCTGGCATGGTTCGCCGCGACGATGAACCCGCCGGTCCGTGGAACTGCCCCGACAACTCGAAAACGAAAACACAGCCAGCCGATGGTCCGAGCGAAGACCCACAAAATCCCGTAGAAAACCGAACTCACAATTTGGCCGCAATCACAGCCATCATCTGGTCCACCACATCGGTAGCGGACAAGTTCGAAGTGTCGATATGCCGGGCATCCTCAGCAGGAACCAGTGGAGCGATCGAGCGGGAGCGGTCCCGCGTATCACGGTTTGTCAAATCGGCGCTCGTCTCTTCAAGTGCTCCGGAATGTCCCGCCGCAACGAGTTCCCGATGCCGGCGTTGGGCCCTGACATTCGGATCTGCTTCGAGAAAAAATTTCACATCTGCCGAAGGGAATACCTTCGTTCCCATATCACGCCCCTCTGCCACCACCGCTCCGCCTTCTCCGATTTGTCGCTGGACGGGCAACAGCCAAGCCCGGACAGCGGGAATTGCCGAGACCACCGATGCCGCTGCCGATACCGCAGGCGTTCGGAGTTCGTTGCTCACATCCCTGCCACCGACCAGCACTGCCGCCACTCCCTCATGGAACTGCATTTGAAGTGACAACGTGGGCAACAGAACAGCGACCGCGTCGGTATCAGCCGGATTCCGGCCAGACTCAATGACCGCCCACGCCATCGCCCGATAGAGCGCTCCTGTGTCGAGGTACAGATAGCCCAATCGAGAGGCCAACAACCGGGCCACGGTACTCTTGCCGACACCAGCCGGACCATCAATTGCCACGATCAGCCGGCTCGCTTGCTTGTCCCCCGCAATAGATCCTGCATTGTGATCCCGCATCATAGCCGTCATCGACACTCGCCAACTAACTCTAAGAGACTGTGATGAAAGCCCGGGAATGATGTCTCAATACAGGCCGTCTCGTCAATCAATGTCGGTGTCGAAGCGGTCAAGCCTGCAATGGCCAGTGACATCGCCACCCGGTGATCCCCATGACTCCGGCCATGTGCAGCCCGTAGTCGCCCATTAGCTTCCGCTGTGCCAAGCCCTTGCACAACCATCCCGTCGGGCTTTTCTGTGATCTGCGCCCCCATCGCGCGTAATTCTGCCGACACTGTCGCAATGCGATCGCTTTCTTTGACCCGCAATTCTTCGGCTCCGGAGATGATCGTCTCACCCTCTGCGACCGCAGCCGCGACACAGAGGACGGGGAATTCATCGATCGTCTGAGGGATCAAGTCCGCACCAATCGCCACCCCGTGCAACCTGGCTGACTTCACTCGGATATCCGCAACCGGTTCTCCTGCCTCTTCACGCCGGTTGAGCAGTTGAATATCCGCTCCCATTCTTGTCATCACCTCTAACAGGCCGGTCCTGGTGGGGTTAATACCCACCTGTTGAATCGTCACATCCGAACCAGGAACAACCGTCGCACCGACGATGAAGAATGCCGCAGACGAGAAGTCCCCCGGTACGACCAATCGTGGGGCCGCATTCCAGCCAACAGACGGCCGTCCATCAAGCAGCAGGGTTGTCCCGTCCCGTCGAAAAGCAATGCCGAAAAACTGAAACATCCGTTCCGTATGGTCCCGTGAAAGACGCGGCTCTGTAATCCGGGTCACCCCTTCGGCAAATAGAGCCGCAAGCAACAAGGCCGACTTAATTTGCGCGCTCGCCACCGGCGAGTTGTACGTGATCGCACGGAGACGGCTACCCATCACAGCCAAAGGCGCAAGTTCACCGCCTTTGCGTCCGGCGATGGTCGCCCCCATTTCCCGCAACGGCTTGACGACCCGCCCCATGGGACGGCGACGAATCGATTCGTCGCCGGTCAGTACCGTAAAAAAGTCCTGCCCTGCCAGCAGGCCGGTCAGGAGGCGAATGCCCGTTCCTGAATTCCCGCAATCAATCGGCCCATTCGACTCGGTCAGGCCCCAGAGTCCCTTGCCATGCACACAGAGCTCTTCATTCGATTCATCGATACGGATGCCGAGGGCCCGGAATGCGCGAACCGTATTGAGACAGTCGTCTCCACGACAATAGCTCACAACCCTGCTGACCCCGTTCGCCAAAGCAGTCAGAATGACGACACGATGGGTAATCGACTTATCGCCAGGAACAGAAATCGTGCCCCGCAAAGGGCGGCCTGGTGTAATTGTCAATGGTGTCATAGTCATGTTACGCCGGCATCGTCGGTCGCGTGGAGAGTTTTTCCCGTTCCTGCTTCGCCTGTTCGAGCTTCTTCTCGATACCTGCGGCATCGCTCACCTGAATGAGCTGCTTCAATTGGCTCAGCGAGCGCTCATAGGCCTCAATGAACGTGACAACATTGTCGCGATTCCAAAGAAAGATATCTCGCCACATTTCAGGAGAACTGGCGGCAATCCTTGTCGTGTCACGCAACCCGCCGCCCGAATGGCTCACCAGGTCGAGGGAGGGAATCTGTTGATCGCGAATCTCAGCCAGGGCATTCATCAAAGCAAAGGCCGCCACATGGGGCAAATGGCTCACCGCGCCGAGAATCTTGTCATGCAGATGGGCATCCATCGTGAGCACCACCGAGCCGGTCGCTTGCCACATCGCTCGGATTTGCTCAAGCGCCTGCGGATCAGTCGCTTTTGTCGGAGTGATGATGCAGCGCGCCCCCATAAAGAGCTGATCCGATCCGGCAGCCACACCAGTCTTCTCCTTGCCGGCAATGGGATGGGCCCCCACAAAATGGACACCTGCAGGCATCGCTCGTTCAGCCTGTTCCACCAGCAAACCCTTTACGCTCCCAACATCGGTCACAATTGCGCCTTTTTTCAGGCAGGAGGCCCACTCCGTCAGATGCCGGTCATAGGTATCGACGGGGGTGGCCAGCACGACCAGATCGGCCTCCCTCACTCCGTCCTTTGGGTCCACAACGTAACGGTCGATCGCACCCAGCTCGACCGCAGCTTTCAAGTTTTCGACACGCCGCCCGACTCCGACAACCTTCGACGCCAACCCCTTTCGGCGGAGAATCATACCGAGCGATCCGCCGATCAGCCCGACTCCGATAATTGCGACCTGGGTGAAATGCAGCGTCATTCTTTAAGCTGGACCGAAGCCACGACTCAACCCTGAATCTTGTAAACGCTATCCTTCCGATTACACTTCCCGACCAACCGCCACCGCAATCTTTCGCATATCCTGCATCAGCTCTTTGAATTGACTCGGCTTAATAGATTCCTCACCGTCGCACAATGCACATTCCGGATTCGAATGGACCTCGATCAGAATGCCGTCCGCCCCAGCAGCCACTGCAGCTTTCGACATCGGCGCCACCAGATTCCACTTACCGGTGGCATGGCTGGGATCGACGATGACAGGCAAATGCGACAGTTCTTTTAACGTCGGAACCGCGGCAAGGTCGAGCGTATTGCGATATTGCGTCTCGAAGGTTCTGATCCCACGCTCGCACAACATGACGTTCTGATTCCCGCGGGACATGATGTATTCTGCCGACAGGAGGAATTCTTTGATCGTAGCCGAAAGCCCCCGCTTCAACAGCACCGGCTTGTCATAGGCCCCAACCTCCTTAAGAAGCTCGAAGTTCTGCATGTTGCGGGCGCCAACCTGGATAATGTCGGCTTTTTCGAGAAACAACTCGATGTCGCGTGTGTCGAGTATCTCGCTGACCACCGGCAACCCGGTTTGCTTCTTCGCCTCAACCAGATAATCCAACCCTTCTCGCCCCAACCCCTGAAACGAGTAGGGCGAGGTGCGTGGTTTGTAGGCACCACCGCGCAAAATACTTGCGCCGGCTGCCTTGACTTCGTGCGCAATGCCAACCGTGATTTCGAGCCGCTCCACCGCGCAGGGTCCCGCCATGATAACCAACTTGTTGCCGCCGATCTTGACGCCGCACACATCGATGACCGTGCCTTCACGCTTAAATTCCCGACTGACAAGTTTCCAGGGCGCGAGGATCGGCAAGACACTTTCAACGCCCGGCAACGCCGTGAGCGGCTGGTTATGCAAAACCCGATCGTCGCCGATCACTGCAATAATCGTCCGCTCCTGTCCGGTCGAGAGTTGCGACTTCAGTCCCAACTCGCGAAGCCGATCGATAATGTGATCGACTTCCCGTTCGCTTGCTTCTGGTTTTAATACGATAATCATGTTGCCCTCACCCTGCACTCAATGCAGCTGGATCACCCGCTTAAGCGCAGCCAAGAATTCCCTATTTTCTTCTTCCAGGCCGATAGTCACTCGAATCATACGCCCCTCAATGTGGCGAACGATAACGCCCTCCCTCAGCAGAGCCTCAAACACCGCGCGACCATCTCGTCCGATATCGACATACACAAAATTCGCTTCGCTCGGGACCGGCACAAGCCCGAGCTTGGTCAATCCCTTGACCATCTGCCCCATTCCAGCTTCATTTGCCATCCGGCTCTGCGCCACATGTTCGTCGTCTCCGAGAGCAGCGAGCGCGGCACGCTGGGCCAGGCTATTGGCATTGAAGGGAGGGCGGATTCGGTTCAGAAAGTTGGTGATCTCTGCCGTCGCCACGCCGTACCCGATTCGCAATCCTGCGAGGCCATAGATTTTCGAAAACGTCCGCAGCACAATGACATTCCGTCCCTGCTTCACATAGGACATAGAATCCGGGAACTGCTCGCTCCTGACATACTCGAAATAGGCTTCGTCAAACACGACAACCACATGCGCCGGCACGCGTGACAGCAGAGATTCAATCTCAGCGGCTGATACCATTGTTCCAGTCGGATTATTGGGGTTACAAACGAATAAGAGCCTCGTCCGGTCGGTGATGGCGCCCGCCATCGCCTGAAGATCGTGCCGCCACTGCTTCAACGGGACGATAACAGGCTTTCCATGGGCTGCCGTGACCTCCATTTTGTAAATGACGAAAGTCTGGTCGGCCATGATTGCTTCATCACCTGGGGCCAAAAACGTCCGGGCGAGCAGGCCCAAGATTTCATCCGATCCGTTTCCAAGAATGACCTGATCCGGAGTCACTTTCCAGCAATCCGCCAGAGCTTCGCGCAGGCGAAATGCGCCGCCATCTGGATAGCGATGCAGAGTCGAGGTTCCCCCGCTCAAAGCGGCAAGCGCCTTCGGGGAGGAGCCTAACGGATTCTCGTTGGACGCCAATTTAATGACTCGTGCAAGACCCAGTTCCCGTTGGAGTTCTTCAATCGGCTTCCCGGGGACATAGGGACTCAGCGAGGCGATATCTGGATGGACCTTCAGTGGCATGGCATCAACTGTGGGCTGGATAGGAACCCAGCACCTTCATGAAAAGACAGCGGCCGGTGATTTCTTCGATGGCTTTCTTGACCCGCTCTTCCTCCATATGCCCTTCGATATCGACAAAGAAAATGTATTCCCAGGCTTTTCGCCTGGAAGGACGCGACTCAATCTTGGTCATGCTCAGGCCATGTGAGGCAAAAGGCCGGAGGAGATCGTACAGGGCGCCAACTTTATCTTTCACCGAGAGCATTAATGAGGTCTTATCTTTCCCTGTACGCTCAGGCGGCTTCTGAGACAAGATGAGAAAGCGGGTCATATTGTTCAAATTATCTTCGATGCGGGCCTTGATGACCTTCAGACCGTACAGTTGAGCCGCCAACTCCGATGCAATGGCGGCAGCAAAGGGATTTTCCACACACAATTCCGCGGCGCGAGCCGTGCTCGCCACCTCCGACGCAGGCACATTGGGAAAGTTGGTTTCCAGCCAACTTCTACATTGGGCAATGGCATGGGGATGGGAATGGATTTGCTTCACCTCTTCCATCACACCGGACTTCGACATCAAATGATGGGATACCTCCTGAAGCACTTCGCCATAGATGAGCAGATTGGAGTCGATGAACATATCGAGCGTGTGGTTGACAACTCCCTCTGTCGTATTTTCGATCGGGACCACCCCGAAATTGGCTCGCCCCCGTTCGACTTCGCTGAACACGTCCTTGATGCTATTGACCGGAATATATTGGGCAGACGACCCGAACTTCTGCATAGAGGCCATATGCGTAAACGTGGCTCTGGGGCCAAGATACGCCACCTTTTGAGGGCCCTCTAGGGAGAGGGACGCGGACATGATTTCTCGATAGACCGGACGAATCGCTTCGGATGGAAATGGCCCTGAGTTCTGTTGGGTTAGGCGTTCGATGATCGCCGCTTCCCGCGCCGGGGTATGGAGATTGGCACCCACATCCTGCTGTTTCTTGAGCTTGCCGATCTCAATAACGCTTTTGGACCGCTCATTCAGCAGGCGTAAAATCTCATCGTCAATGAGATCGATCTTTCCCCGATACTCGGAAAAGTCTCCGGACACAGCTAACCCCCTCTTCCCAGCCTAAGGAAGTGGACACCCGTCCATCGGCTGGAATGGCACAAGCTAAGTTGGAAATGATACAGGAACCATTCCTGGCAAAGCAAGGAGACCCTCGGCGTTTCACGAGCTTAGGGGCTAATCCCGCCGTTCAATTCTGCAGCCAGGGAGTTTTGACAGAGACCAGACGGATCATGAAAAAAGGAGGGAGGTTGGCCTTTTGAAATGATCGAAGGCCAGTTTCGTGGCTTGACGGCCACG
>CAZGYZ010000080.1:0-8139 GCA_964530675.1 uncultured Nitrospira sp.
TGCGGAGGGCCCATTCGCCGATGCTCTTTGCTCGAAAACTGTCCAAACAATGGAGAGGGCCATACCTCGAATGGGGAATTTGCAACTTCCTGCCGATATGGGATCTTACCTCTGACTCTATTATGAAGATCGGCGATACCGTCTGACCCGTCGGTGAGAAGCTTTGGGTGGCGCGCCGATCCTCGGCAGGAGCAAAGGTCGCTCGACGACTACTATAGGTAGGCCTGCGTCGGCCTTACGTGCGAGAAACCTCATCGCGGGTTACACGCAAAACATTCAAGAAAGCGATCCCAGTGAACGGATTGTCATACATACTCATTCTTGCAGCGCTCGTGGCTTGCACTGGGAAAACCGGCGACTCGTCAACCCAAACCCCTACCCTTACCTCTTCATTTCTTAGCGATGCGCTCGTTCATGTTCCTCCGACAGCAGGTCTCTACGCCTATAACACGTTTACTCCTGGCTCGGCAGGGTTTCCTGCTGTCGGGGGGATCTATAAAGACCCAGTCCTTGGCGGAGTCATCCGTCGACTGACCAATACGGCAGGCAATCCCAATCAAGAGGACATCTATGGTCACCACTGGGCCAACGCCAATGGGACATTTGCTTTCTCACGCCAAAGCACAGGAGTAGGAACTACTACCCTCCATATTATAAATACAATCACGGGGGTCAAGGTCTATACCGACCAACCTCTTGGTTCGGTCGCATTTGACATTGCATGGGACGCGATTGACCCGAACAAGTATTACTACTACACCGGAAACTTTCTCGTGCGCAGGAACTTGGCCGACTTGCCCGTGCCGATCGACACGCCGATGAAGGACTTTGGCACACCCCTCGAAGCCAACGGAGGGTCTCTCAATACCCAAGACCGGTCGGGAAGGTATTTCACGGTGCGCTACGGAGGCAGCAATAAAGTGTGGGACAGTCAAACTGACATCATCTATTCCGGCTCAGTAACACCGCTAAATCTCAATGGATGGGTCGCGATCACGCCAGATGGCAACTATTTGGTTACGGCGGCTGGACCAACGGCTCTTCCCCATAAGGAGCACTATTCCTATTTCATCGACCATATAGCGCAGAGCATTAGCCCCACGCCCGTTAATTTCTGGGGCTTGTGCGGAGATCATGGCGTGTTAGCGTCTACGACAGAGGGGAAAAACTATTTCATTACTTTCGACTGTAACAGCATTCCCGGTATCTGGCGTGTCGATATTACATTGGATCAGGCTGGGAAAACTGAGACTGAACAACACGACGCTAACCTATTACTCCTCCCGCTCGCCTTTGGAACCGCTACTACCGTAAGTACCAATGATGGTCACCTCTCTGCAGTGTCAAAAGAGGGCCCTAACCAGAATTGGGTGTTCTTCGATAGCGAAACCTTTTCAGGTTATGACCCATTCGATTTCCCCCCGACTGACTGGCAACCCTACGAACAAGAGATTATTGCGATGAATGTGAATACCTTGGAAGTGCGCCGGTATGCCCACCACAGATCACGAGGCCTGAGTTCAAGCTATTACGCCCAACCACGGATCTCCTGTTCCTGGGACGGCTCAATCATTTTGTGGACCAGTAATTACAACACCAGCTCACCGACTGGGTATGCGGATCTGTATGGAATGGCATTTAGCGGCAACTAGCTGTTCTCCAATTTCGTCTTTTTTCAGGGTAGAGAAAGAATGAAGAGCGCACCATGAAGTTAACCGTTCGTCTGCTGCAGTGGAAAGACCTGACGCCTGGCAGGCTGGCAGCCTGGGCCGATCTCGAATCGCGGGCACTCGATCCGAATGCCTATCTGTCGCCCCATTTTGTAATGCCGGCTCAACGTTACCTCGCCAGCCATGCGGACCCGCTCGTCATCTGGATCGAGCAGGAGGGAGCCGCCGGCCATGAGGTACTGGGTGTGGGTATCTTTGATGCCGTGCGAGGAACGCGTCAGTTTCCGCTGCCACATCTGCGCGCATTCTGCTCGCCCCATTCTAAATTATCCGGCCTGCCAGAGGACTCCACTGTGGCCAGCGAGGTGATCGAAGCCTGGATCGCCTACTGCGCAGGCAAGGCGTTTCATTGGCACGGCATCGACTTCTTGTACTGGCAAGCGGACAGCAAGACCGAGCAACTGGTACGCAGCATTGGGCCACAGTATGGCATCACCTGGCATGAATACGAGCGCATGTCACGCGCGGTCCTGTATCCGTCCCAGGCGGGAGAGCCCTATATCGAGTCGCAATTGAGCACGAACCGTCGAAAGGATGCGCGGCGTTGCATGAGGCGCTTGGAGGACATCGGCCCCGTAACCTGGGCTCCGCTACAGGGAGCTGCGGTCGACGAAGCCTGTATAGATCGCTTTCTCGAACTCGAGCGGGCCGGGTGGAAGGGTGAGCAAGGCGACGCGCTTCTTTCGAATAGCCATGATGAGCAGTTTTCTCGAGAAATGGTGCGCGGGTTTGCCGGAACCGGCAAGGCCCTCTTCGCTGAGCTGAGTGTCGGCGAACGAGTTATTTGCTCTACCAGCAACTTCATTTCCGGGCAGGCCGCCTTCGCCTTCAAGATCGGCTGGCATCGCGACTTCGCCAAAATGTCTCCGGGAATCCTGAATGAGGTGGAGTTGACTCACCAAGCTCCATCCCTGCTCGGAAAACTCGACTTTTTCGACAGCGGAGCCGGCCAGGACTCCTACATCGATGAGTTATGGGTCGATCGCCGCCCGCTGAGCAAAAGCCTCTTCGTCACATCCCACGCGGGCCACATCATGCACGGCGCTGTTGCCCTCGGCAAACGGCTGAAGCACCGGCTACTGACTGATAAGAGCACGAACTAGTGCGTCGGATAACTTAGAGAGGGATATGTATGTGTGGCATTCTCGGAGTACAGCTTCTGAATGGTGAACGAGTCGATCGGACTCTCCTGAATACTATGATCGGTCAGCTTCACCATCGAGGTCCTGATGCGACAGGGTTCTATATCGACGGCCCGGTGGGGTTCGCTCATGCGAGATTGAGCATCATCGATCTCAGCGGGGGCCACCAGCCGATGCACAATGAAGATCAAACCGTATGGATTACGTTTAACGGTGAAATCTTCAATTACATCGAACTGAGGAATGATTTGATCCAGAAAGGCCACCGCTTCCGAACTCAGTCAGATACCGAAGTAATCATCCACCTGTACGAAGAAAAAGGAGAGGACTGCATTCAGTATCTCAACGGCCAATGGGCATTTGCCATATGGGACAAGAAACGGGACAAACTGTTCATGTCGCGAGATCGACTTGGCGTAAGGCCGCTCTTCTATTCATTAACGGCAGGTATGCTTCTCTTTGGCTCGGAAATCAAAGCTCTCTTGGCCTATCCAGGCCTTACACGTGAAATCGATCTCCAAGCTCTCGATCAGTTATTTACCTTTTGGGTTACGTTGCCACCGAGAACCATCTTCAAAGGCATCTCAGAATTGCCACCGGGACATTCATTGGTCTCAGAACGCGGGCAAGTGACGATCCGGTCCTACTGGAACATCGATTACAACTCGTCAAATGACTCAATGAGCGAGCAAGAGGCCGCCGCTACCCTGTTGGAACTTTTAACGGACGCAACGAAGATTCGACTTCGTTCCGATGTGCCAGTCGGAGCCTACTTGAGCGGCGGACTTGACTCGACGGTCATTACGGCTCTGATCAAGAAAGTCAGTGTCAGTCGGCTCAAAACGTTTTCCATTAGCTTTGAAGACAAAGAGTTCGATGAAAGCGGGTTCCAGCAAGAAGCCAGCAGTTTTCTGCAGACAGATCATCACACAGTCCGATGTTCCACTCAAGATATTGGACGTGTATTCCCGGATGTCATCTGGCACACCGAGAAACCGATTCTGCGAACGGCGCCTGCACCGTTGTTCCTTCTCTCCAAACTGGTACGTGAGCAGGGCTACAAAGTCGTATTGACGGGGGAAGGATCAGATGAAATGTTGGGAGGGTACGATATTTTTAAAGAGGCCAAGATAAGGAAGTTTTGGGGCGCTTTCCCCGAATCCAAGATACGGCCTCTGCTCTTAAAAAGACTGTATCCCTACCTTGAGAATATCCAAGCTCAATCTCCAGCCTATCTCAAAGCCTTCTTCCATGTGAGACGTGAGGATCAACTCAGTCCATTTTTCTCGCATTTGCCACGATGGGAATTAACCTCAAAACTGAAGATGTTCTTCTCGGAAGACGTGAAGTCCGAACTCAAGGGTTCCGATGTCTACAATGACCTACGAGAGCGACTCCCCTCCAACTATTCCAAGTGGGATGGGTTCTCGCAGGCCCAGTTCTTAGAGACAATGTACCTTCTCCCTGGATATATCCTTTCATCCCAGGGAGATAGGATGGCCATGGCTCACTCTGTGGAAGGGAGATTCCCCTTCCTGGACCATCGGGTAGTAGAGTTTGCTGCCAGGATTCCGCCTGCCCTGAAAATGAAGGTTTTGAATGAAAAGTACATCCTCAAGCAGGCCGTAGGCAATCTGGTACCTGAATCAATCAAGAAACGGCCCAAACAACCCTATAGGGCTCCCGACGTCAAGAGTTTCATCGGAGGAGACCCGAATGTCGTACGGCATGAATATGTCGAGGAGCTACTCTCGGCAAATCGGATTCAGAAAGACGGCATCTTCAATCCCGGCGCTGTCCAGAATCTGCTAGAGAAGGCACGAAAAGGACGGACCATTGGTATCAAGGACAATATGGCTTTCGTCGGTACTCTTTCTACTCAGCTTGTAGTGGATCAATTTATCAACAGGACCATAAAAGGGAGGCACGATGGAACAGCAACATGAAAGACAACTCCGACAGTATGTCATAGACAATTTTCTCTTTGGACAAGGAGGCAGTGACTTGAAGAATGAAGATTCCTTCACGGAACGAGGCATTGTCGATTCCACGGGCGTGCTCGAGCTTGTTGCCTTTCTGGAAGAGACATTTCAGGTAAAAGTAGAAGATGAAGACCTGATTCCTGCAAATCTTGATTCCATTAACAACTTGCTGCTGTATCTCAAAAAAAAGCAGTCGCTAAAGAAATCGAACGAGTTCATCCGGTTTGAGGAGCTCCCTGAGTCGGCATAGATACTCAGTGAGCCGGAGGGGTCTTGAAGGTAGGACTTTCTCTTCCAGGACAAGCAGTGCCATTCATGAAATGACTAAGGGGCAGTGACAGGAGAGTACGATGAGATTAGAGGACGCCGTTTCTCAAACAATGGTGCGCTGGCCTGGCCGGATTGCCGTTGTTCATAAAGACCGCAGCTGGACCTATGCGGAACTGGGAGACCGTGCGGCCTATCTCAAGAAGAAGATCGGCGAGACCGAATTCTCAGAAGGGGACCGGATCCTCCTGTGGATGGAGAACTCCGCTGAGTATATTGCCGCATATCTTGCGATACTTGGGCGAGGAGGTGTCGTCGTTTCGCTCCACCCGCAGGTTCCAGCGTCGGAAGTCTCACGAACCATACGCCATGTCGGTGCAACGGGCCTGATTGTCTCTTCTTCTATCAAACAATGGACTGCCGGAGATTTCGATTCAACCGAGTTACGATTCATCTTAAACAAAGATGAAATGATTCGGCGTCATCATAGTGGCGCCGTGATGAGGGGTCCGGCCGACTTGGCTCAAATTATCTATACCTCCGGATCGACAGGTCAGCCGAAGGGGGTGATGCTTTCGCACCGGAACCTGACCGCCAATACCCGCTCTATTCTCTCGTACCTTTGCCTGAGTGAGGATGATTCCATCATGGCCGTCCTTCCGTTTGTCTATGCCTACGGAAATTCGGTCATGCTGACGCATTTATTTACCGGAGGAAAAATCGTAATCGAGAACAGTTTTGTCTATCCGAATCTTATCTTGGATAGAATGCTCAAGGAAGGGGTGACCGGCCTTTCCGGGGTCGCGTCAACCTACGCCCTTTTGCTCAATCAATCGAATCTCAAATCCTATTCATTCCCGATGCTGCGATATTTAACTCACGCAGGCGGCCCTATGCCTTCCGAACTTCTAAGCCGGCTGCGGTCGGCTTTCTCAGACAAGCGTATGTATGTGATGTACGGTCAAACCGAAGCTGCAGCCCGGTTAACCTATCTGCCGCCTGAGGTCCTAGATTTAAAAAGCGGGTCGGTGGGGCGAGCGATCCCGGGCGTGTCCATTAAGGTTGTAACAGAGGAGGGAGGGATCGCGCGCGCTGGCGAAGTAGGGGAGGTGTACGCTACGGGGGAGAATATCATGCAGGGATATTGGCAAGACCCCCAAAGCACGGCCAAATTCCTCGAGGGTGGGTGGCTTCGAACGGGAGACATGGGACGTTTAGATGAGGAGGGATATCTTACCCTTATCGGACGCAACAGCGAGATGATCAAGTCGGGCGCGTATCGGATCAGCCCGACCGAGATTGAAGAGGTACTCTTACAGCATCCTGGAGTCCAGGAGGCGGGAGTCGTTGGCCTGGAGAACCCGATTTTGGGGGAGGTAATCTGCGCCGTGGTGATGCCTAACCGGGGCCAACTCCCCACCGACCAAGAATTGCTGGCCCATTGTGCCCAGCGTCTCGCCCCCTATAAAAGGCCTAAGTCGATCTGTCTGGTTGCAGCGCTTCCCAAGTCTCCCTCCGGTAAAGTTTTGCGGCAGGAACTTCGTGAAATCAGCCGGGCTTCGTTCAGAACGGCGGCCCGGACAACAAGACAGGAAATGGAAATTGTTCCCACGGCTTCGCCGGGAACGCTCGATAACTAAATACTCAAGATCCCTAAGGGAGGACTAAATGAAAGGACCTATGCCATTCTCAGCCGACCAACTGAAACTTGATTCATGCCGGGAAGCAGAACGGATCAGTAGCGCGATCCGGGAGCAGGTGTTCAAACAGCTCAGACGCAAAGGCGTCGTGGTGGGATTGTCCGGAGGGATCGACAGTAGTGTTGTGGCAGCCCTCTCCGTTCTGGCCTTGGGAGCAGACCGCGTCTTGGGCCTGTTCATGCCGGAAGCCGATTCCTCTGACGATAGCCTTCGGTTGGGCCAGCTGCTCGCGGACTCTCTGGGGATCAAAGCCATCACAGAGGACATCAGCCCAATTCTGCAGGGAGCCGGTTGTTACCGCCGCCGCGACGAAGCGATCAAAGCGGTGATCCCTCAGTACAATGAATCGTTCAAGTCCAAGATTATTCTCCCCAGCATCCTGGACGGAACCGGCTACAGAATATTTTCAGTCGTTGTAGAGGCGCCTGACGGCACTCAAACGAAGGCCAGACTTTCAGCTGCATCATACCTTGGAGTGGTCGCTGCGACCAACTTCAAACAGCGAGTCCGCAAGATGATGGAATATTACCATGCAGACCGGTTGAATTATGCTGCTGCAGGCACCCCTAATCGTCTTGAATATGACCAGGGGTTTTTCGTGAAGAATGGTGATGGAGCGGCCGATTTTAAGCCGATCGCACACCTGTATAAGACTCAGGTCTATCAACTTGCCGCCTATTTAAACGTTCCACTGGAGATTCAGCAACGTCCTCCCACAACAGACACGTATTCACTACAGCAGTCCCAGGAAGAGTTCTACTTTTCCCTTCCCTACGACAAAATGGATCTTTGTTTGTTTGGGAAGAACCAAGGCGTTCCTTCTGTTGAAATAGCTCGGGTAACCGGTCTCACGCCGGAGCAAGTCGACCTTGTCTCACGGGACATTGATGCCAAACGCCGCGCCAGCGAATATCTTCACCATCCGCCACTGTTGGTCGAGCCGGTGAAGCAGTAGCTCATGTAGCGGGTGGCCGATATGACGCTGGATCGGGACCATTCGGTTTTAGATCGTCTCAGATTCGAGAAAGGTTATGGCAATGAAACTTAGCGAGTTTGGAAAAAAGGTTTCCCGGAACCTGAGAAACCCGCCGTTCGTTATTCTCCAAACCATACTTGGCATGCTTCCAATTGAATTCGTTGCCCTGAGCCAGTTTATCTGGTGCAATTTCGTAATACGCCCCGGCAATGAAGCTTTCCTTCTCGATGCCGTGGATACGTCCGCGAGGCGAGACCTGAGGATGCCTATGAGATGGGTCAGATCGATAATGAAGCTCCCCGCAGCAAGCTGCGGGGTATCTTGCGAAATTCTCCGAAGCCA
>CAZGYZ010000081.1:0-2820 GCA_964530675.1 uncultured Nitrospira sp.
ATGACCTCATCCACCTGCTGGCTCAAGAGCAACTTCTCCGGCGTCACCACTTCTAACAATAACTTTCCTGCCATATCTCTCCTACACGCTCATCAAAAGGTATAAGCAGACGGGATGCTCTGACGTGCGCGCATCGAACGAGCACAGTTTCATCGTGCGCGTTCTGCGAGCACTAGAGCGCCAGACTGTTTATACCTTGACCCCCATTTTTTCCGCTTTCGCGATCACTTCCTCGATCGGACCGACCATGTAGAAGGCTTGTTCCGGGAGGTGGTCGTATTTGCCGGCGAGAATCTCCTTGAAACTTCGCACCGTGTCTTTGAGCTTCACGTACTTCCCTGGTGAGCCGGTGAAGGCTTCGGCGACATGGAACGGCTGAGATAGGAAGCGCTGAATCTTCC
This sequence comes from uncultured Nitrospira sp., assembly GCA_964530675.1. GTDB lineage: Bacteria > Nitrospirota > Nitrospiria > Nitrospirales > Nitrospiraceae > Palsa-1315. The sequence continues at coordinate 402 of CAZGYZ010000081.1, forward strand.
GCGCCCGGGCCACGGCCATCTTGTCATCTTCCGATAATTCGTCCATACCGAGAATGGCAATAATGTCTTGGAGGTCTTTGTACCGTTGCAAAACTGATTGTACCCCTCGCGCCACCTTATAGTGATCTTCGCCGATAACTTGCGGGTCGAGAATACGTGAGGTGGAGTCGAGTGGGTCGACGGCTGGATAGATACCCAGCTCGGCCAGTTGACGTGATAATACGGTGGTCGCATCCAAGTGGGCGAAGGCCGTGGCCGGCGCCGGGTCGGTCAGGTCGTCTGCAGGTACGTAGATGGCTTGCACCGACGTAATCGATCCTCGCTTGGTGGAGGTGATGCGCTCTTGTAGTTGCCCCATCTCGGTCGAGAGGGTGGGCTGATAGCCGACGGCTGATGGCATACGGCCGAGCAAGGCTGACACTTCTGAGCCTGCCTGGGTAAACCGGAATATATTGTCCACGAAGAGCAGCACGTCCTGGTTCTCTTCATCGCGGAAATATTCAGCGACGGCCAGTCCGGTCAACGCGACTCGCAGGCGGGCTCCAGGCGGCTCGTTCATCTGGCCATAGACCAGCGCAACTTTCGACTTGGTGAAGTCCTTGGGATCGATGACCTTAGACTCCTGCATTTCGTGCCAGAGGTCGTTGCCCTCACGAGTCCGTTCACCGACACCTGCGAATACCGAAAAACCACCGTGGTGTAAGGCAATGTTGTTGATCAGCTCCATGATAATGACGGTCTTGCCGACTCCGGCGCCGCCGAAGAGGCCGACCTTGCCGCCCTTGCTGTACGGCTCGAGAAGATCGACGACTTTAATCCCGGTTTCGAGTACTTCGGTCTTGGTGTCCTGATCTTCGAGCTTGGGTGCGGGCCGGTGAATGGGATAGGTCTTTGTCGTGCTGATGGGGCCCATCTCGTCGACTGGTTCGCCCAACACGTTGATCAGTCGCCCCAATGTCTCGCGGCCGACCGGCACGGAAATCGGTGCCCCCGTATCATGCACATCCATCCCGCGCGTCAGACCGTCGGTCGTGGACATGGCGATGCCGCGGACGCGGTTTTCACCGAGATGCAGCGCGACCTCAAGGGTGATCCTAACGGCCGGCGTGCCGGCGGCCTTATTCTCTTCCTGAATCACTTTGAGCGCGTTGTATATATTCGGCAGTTGCCCGGGAGGAAACTCCGCGTCCACCACTGGTCCGATAACTTGAATCACTTTTCCTATGCTCATCGTTCACCTTCACTGAAAATGTTGAATGTTTAATGATGAATTGTGAATGGAAGACGTCCAACAACTGTCCCTTCCGAATTGAACATTGAAAATTCACCATTCAACATCGTTATTTTAGTGCCTCTGCGCCGCCGACGATGTCCATCAATTCTTTAGTAATGGCAGTCTGGCGGGTCTTGTTGTAATGCAAGGTCACTTTCTTGATGAGTTGTCCTGCGTTCCTGGTCGCGCCATCCATCGCCGCCATCCGGGCGCCATGTTCCGCTGCGGCTGATTCCAGCAATATACGGAACGTTTGTGTCTGGAAATGTTTCGGAACGAATACGTTTAAGAGTTCTGCTTCGTCCGGCTCGTAGAAGTAGCTGCCGCCGGTCGTGCCTTCCGCTTGCGCCGTCCCGAACTCGGCTGCGGCATCGATTGGAAACAGTTTCTCCACGATCACACGCTGCTGAATAGCCGACTTGAACTCGTTATAGACGATGTGGAGTTCGTCGAATGTCCCCTTGACGAAGTGGTCCGTCAGGTCGCCACCGATATCGATGGCATGTTCGAATGTGAGCTTGTCGAAGATGCCGGTCCATTCCTGCCTGATTGGCCAGGTACGGCGACGAAAATAGTCGCGGCCCTTACGTCCCACGATGCTCAAATTGACCTGTGAGCCCTGGGCTTCGCACTGCCGCACAAACTCTGAACTCTTCCGCACGATATTGCCGTTGAACCCGCCGCACAGCCCGCGATCGCTCGTGACGACGAGCACTTCGACCTTTTTCCCTTCGCGCTTCTGCAACAGGGGATGAGAAGATCGATTCACACGCTGGCTCAGGTTGCTGAGTACACCCCGCATCTTGAGGGCATAGGGGCGCGCTGCCAGAATACGGTCTTGCGCCCGTTTCAGCTTCGCCGCAGCCACCATCTTCATGGCCTTGGTAATCTTCTGTGTATTCTTAAACGCCGCAATTTTACGGCGTAGACTCTGTAAGCTAGGCATGGCATCAGGGGCCTCAGCGCCCCAATTGAAAATTCAGAATTGAAAATTATGAACTATGATTTTGCGCCGTATCCCATCTTCTGTTTAAAGGTCGCGATAATTTCTTTGAGTCTACCGGCAACCTTGTCGTCGATCTTCCCGATGCTCGCGATTTCTTTCTTCAGCTCGGGATGGTGCTGTTGCACGTAGTGCAGCAGGTC
>CAZGYZ010000081.1:2920-8105 GCA_964530675.1 uncultured Nitrospira sp.
CTGCCAAGATAGATTTGCCCATCGGTGATTGAAATGACGTTGGTCGGGATGTAGGCGGACACGTCGCCGGCTTGTGTTTCAATGATCGGCAGCGCGGTGAGGCTTCCTCCTCCGAGCTTGTCGCTGAGTTTGGCTGCACGCTCCAACAGCCGGGAGTGCAGATAGAACACGTCGCCCGGATAGGCTTCGCGGCCCGGTGGACGGCGGAGCAACAGAGACAACTGGCGATAGGCTACGGCATGTTTGGAAAGGTCGTCGTAGACGATCAACGCATGTTTGCCGTTATCCCGGAAGTACTCGCCGATGGCGGCGCCGGAAAATGGCGCCAGGTACTGCATGGGTGCTGCATCGCTCGCGGTGGCTGCCACCACGATGCTGTATTCCATCGCGTGGTTTTCTTCGAGTGTCTTAACGACGCGGGCCACAGTGGAACGTTTCTGGCCGATGGCGACATAGATGCAAAAGACGTTGAGGCCCTTTTGGTTGATGATCGTATCGACAGCAATGGCGGTCTTGCCGGTCTGCCGGTCGCCGATGATCAACTCACGCTGTCCTCGGCCGATGGGGATCATGGCGTCGATGGCTTTGATGCCCGTTTGCAAAGGCTCGCGCACCGACTGCCGTGTATTCACCCCGGGCGCGACAACCTCGATGCGGGACGAAAGCGTCGACTTGATCGGCCCTTTGCCATCGATAGGCTGCCCGATTGCATTTACCACACGACCGATCAAGGCTTCGCCGACCGGAATCTCCGCAATACGTCCCGTGCGCTTGACCGGATCGCCTTCCTTCACCCCAACGTCATCGCCCATGAGTACGGCGCCGACATTATCTTCTTCAAGGTTCAGCGCGATTCCATAGAGGCCGCCGGGGAACTCAAGCATTTCACCGGCCATGGCTCCGTCAAGGCCATAGACCTTGGCAATCCCGTCTCCGACTTGAATGACTGAGCCGGTTTCCTTGACATCGACTTGTTTGTCGAAGCCTTTGATCTTTTCTTTGATAATCGAACTGATTTCTTCTGCCTTAATCTGCATGGCTACTCCTTAATCAACAAACTCTGCATCGCTTGTAACCGCCCCAGCACGGTACTATCGACCACCGTGCTGCCGAGACGGATCTGTACGCCGGCGAGATAGCGGGCATCCGTATGAAAGGTGACTTCCACTTGGCGCTTGAGCATTGTGCGCAAGCTATTGCTGATTTGATCTTGTTCGCCCTGGGGTAGGGCTGTTGCGGAGAACACGGTGACTTGCTGGGTGCCTTTCGATGCGTCGGCAAGTTTCCCGAAGGCCTCGGCGATCTCAGGAAGAAAGCCGACGCGATTTTTTTTGACCAACTGTTCGAGAAAGGTTTTTCCGACGGGAGGACACCCCAGGCGTGAACCGAGTTCTACAAGGACGGCAATTTTGTCTTCGGCGCCAAATACCGGCGAGGCCACGACATGGCGCAATGCGACTGAATCCTTGATCGCTTGACCCAGCCCTGTTAAGGCCACACGGGTTTGTTCGATGATGGATACGTCGAGTAACTCAAAAAGCGCCTGTGCATAACGTCGCGCTACTGCTGTCTTAATCACTATATGGGTCCGTTCGCTCTTTTCTTTTTGACAAAAGAAGAAGCCTTCGTGGCTTGCACGAAAAGCGGCGCGCCAAGTTAGCATTGGCAGATGAGGGCTGTCAATATGATGGTGCGGATCGTGAGAACGCTAGAAGGTTTGGATGATGCCGCCGCCCAGCACATGGTTGTTCCGATAGAATACCGCTGATTGCCCTGGGCTCAATGCGCGTTGTGGCTCATGGAAGGTAATACGAAGGGTGCCGTCTGAGCGAGACTGGATGGTTGCTGGCATAGCAGACGTGGCATACCGGACTTTGACCTCGACTTCTGTCGATCCGCTAAGCAGTGAGGAGTCGAAGAGATTCAGATCTGCGACGTCACACTGACTGCGACGCAATGACTCTTCTCCTCCAAGGACAACCGTATTGGTAGCAGGCTGTACTTGCTGCACATAGAGCCTGCGGCCGGTGGCAATGCCGAGACCTCGTCGTTGGCCTGGCGTATAAAAGGCGATTCCTTCGTGGTCGCCTAAGTATCGGCCTTCATTGTCCAGAAAGGCCCCTGGCTTCTTGGCGACTGGCGCCTCTTTCTCGATGAAGGTTCGATAATCGCCATGGCTCACGAAGCAAATTTCCTGGCTTTCCTTCAATTCATCTGCGGGAAGTCCCAACGCCTCCGCCTCTTTCCACACGTCAGTCTTCTGCATGCCTCCCACAGGAAAGAGCAGCCGCGCGAGCCATGACTGCCTGAGACGGTAGAGAAAATAGCTTTGATCTTTCCTAGGATCGGCTGCTCGTTGAAGCGTCGACAACCCTCCGGATTCCCCAATGCGAACATAGTGACCGGTGGCCACAAAATTGATCCCGCGCGCGTCCGCAAGCTCAATGAGACTCCGCAGTTTGACGCGCTCGTTGCACCGGACACAGGGATTGGGCGTTGTACCTTCGAGATAGCCGGCTACAAAGTCGTCGATCACGCCGGCACGAAAGGTTTCTCTGGTGTCGACCACTTCATGCGGAATCTTCAATGTCTGTGCGACATATCGGGCAATACCGACCTTGCAGCAGCCACGTTCTTCCCAGCGCTTAGAGGCTGCGACCGTTTCGTCTTCGTGCTCCCAGACCTGAAGCGTGATACCACGAACGTCGTAGCCCTGGCGTACCAGAAGGGCTGCGGCGACAGAGCTGTCCACTCCACCGCTCATGCCAAGGAGAACTGTAGGGCAAGCCATAGGGGCGCCATTGTACTGAGGAGCGAGGAAAAGGGCTAGAGGCTGTTTCCTGCAGTTAGCGGGCGGATACAACAAGATTGGGAGACACGTCGACCGGCGGGTTACGTTCGCCGCTCCAATGATGATCTCCCATGTCGCACATCCCATGGAAATGAGAACCTTCTTCGATCGCAATGACCGGGGTTCGGATATCGCCAACAAGTTCACCGGGCTTAAGGATATGAATCTTTTCAAGGGCAGTGACGGTGCCATTGATCTTGCCGCTATTCATGAGCACTCCAACTGATACGATGCCTTCGATTATGGCATGCTCTCCGACAATCAAAGTCCCAGTTATATATATCTCGCCTTCGACACGTCCATCAATTCGAACGGTGCCATCAAAGCTCATGACACCCTTGAAATCCGCGCCTTTCCCTAAAAGCGTAAAACTCTCGCTGTCTGGCTCAACTTGCTGGGAGCGCTCTTTCATTGCCCACATGATCGCCTCCTAAGGCTCTTCCCGCACATGCATGGCTCGTCACCACGCAAAATATACAGGTAAAATACCTAGATAGTAATATGCTTTCTAGCCATTGACGCGTTTAATATGAGGGGGCGTGATCACTCCGATGGGCAGCAACGCGGCATCCCGAGAGACATCGCGAACGCCATGAGCCATTTCGAGTGCGCCGTTGAACAACACGCCGTCTTCCATTGAAAGGACCGGCGTCTTGACGCTTCCATTCATGATGGCCGGAGCACGGAGCTTGACGCTGTCTTTCGCAACGACATCCCCGGTGATCTTTCCCTTACATACAATGGTTCCGGCGGTAATTTTTGCCTGGATGATGGCCTCTTCACCAATCAGTAGCACGCCGTCAGTATGAATTTCTCCTTCAAGGTGTCCATCGATTCTCACCGTACCGCTATAAGAGATGGTACCCTTGAATTCGACTCCCTTCCCCACAAAGGCACTAATGTCTCCCGCCCCATCGGCAATTGTTGAGTTGGCAACAACCATGGTAACCTCTTTACCTTCCTGCTCGTTAGAGCTTGTCTCTTCTTTTCTTTCCTGTCCCCACATGAACGCGCCTCCTCGAGTTGATGCCTCCACTATTCCAGCACAGCTGTGATGCGGTCATGAGAAGTAGTCGATCAGAATGCACATGGACGCGCATACGTATAAGCAACAAGTATGCCTCTACTTAACCAGGCCTCTTTGAGCCAGAATGTGGCGTGGACTAGTTCAGAAGTGTCTCGATAATTCCATCGAGTTCAGGGGGGGAAAAATAATGAATGACGATTTTACCGCCTCGTTTTCCTTTCTGGATTACGACTTTAGTGCCTAATCGTTTCTGTAATCGCTCTTCCACGTCAGACCAAGGCGTTCGCTGCAATTCTTTTGTCCCGCGCTTCCTTGCAACTGATGCGGACTCTATGAGTTTCTCTGTTTCTCTCACAGATAAAGCTTTTGAAACGACCAACTTGGCAACTCTAAGCTGCTCACTCTGTTCATGAAGACTGAGAATGACTTTGGCATGTCCCATGGAGATTTGATTTGTTTCAATCAGTCGCTGAATCTCCAAAGGGAGATTGATAAGACGTACGATATTGGCAACAGACGATCGCTCACAATCGACTCGTTGCGCAATTGTGTCCTGGGTTAGTCCAAATTCGTTCATCATCCGATGGTAAGTCTTAGCCATTTCCATGGGATTGAGATCTGCGCGTTGAATATTTTCTATCAGTGCCAGGACAACAGATTCTTCATCTCCGCAATTGCGAATGACGGCTTGAATGGTTTCCAGTCCGGCTTCTTTCGCCGCTCGCCAACGCCGTTCACCGGAAATGAGCTCGTAGATTCCGTCACCCTTGCGGCGAACTAATATCGGTTGCAGCAATCCATTTTGCTTCAATGAGGCTGTGAGTTCTGCGAGCTCCTTAGAGGAAAATGTTTGTCTCGGCTGATACCGGTTCGGTACGATCGCATCGATCCGCAGATGTTGGACCTCAGGCAATTCCGTCATCGAGACGGGCTTAATCGCCGGCAGTAATGCGTCGAGTCCTCTACCGAGCGCTTTTTTCTCCATGACTCACAAACTCCTTGGCTAAGGACAGATAGGCTTGTGATCCTGCCGATGCAACGTTATATAGCATGGCTGGGCGTCCGTAACTTGGAGCCTCTGCCAGTGTTACATTGCGAGGGATCACCGTGTTGTAGACGACATCTTTAAAATATCCACGAACTTGTTCAGAGACCTGACGCGCCAACGTATTCCGCGCATCGAACATTGTCAAGACGATCCCTTCTAATTGGAGTTCCGGATTAAACGACTGACGAACTCGATCGATATTTCCAACCAAGCGGCTTAACCCTTCCATGGCATAATATTCACATTGAACCGGGACTAA
>CAZGYZ010000082.1:0-8029 GCA_964530675.1 uncultured Nitrospira sp.
TTCGACCTTGGCAAGGCCCCGTTTGGAGAAATAGATGCGGAGCGGGATGATCGTCAGCCCCTGTTGTTGGGTCTTAACCAGGAGCTTATTGATCTCCTTGCGATGGAGCAGGAGTTTCCTAGTACGGAGCGGCTCATGATTCGAAAGGTTGCCGTGGCTATACGGACTGATGTGGCAATGGTGGAGAAAGATCTGTCCTTCCCTCACGCTGGCGTAACTGTCTTGCAGGTTCACGCGCCCATCTCGCAGGGACTTGACCTCCGTGCCCTGGAGCATGATGCCCGCCTCGAACTTCTCTTCAATGAAATAGTCGTGGTAGGCCTTGCGATTCGTGACCACCGCTTTTTCGAAACTGTCCTTCTCTTTCCCCATCAGGCGTCAGACTCTCATGGTCAGAGGCGGGGCGCCGTCAGGCTTCACTTGAAACACTCGACGGTCCTGCGTTTTACTGTTCACGGCTTACCTCTCACGGCTTCCAGTTGCTGATTGCCAGCGCAGTTTTTGCTATGATACCGCCATGCGCGGAATCAGTTCCATCGACTCTCTCTCCAGCATCCTCGAAGGGCTGGCTCGTCGCCTGGGTCTTGAATCCAAGTTGCTCGAAAACCGCATGCGCCGGGACTGGGTCTCCATCGTTGGAGAACCCATCGCTTCGAATACCTGGCCCGACCAGATTCGCTATAAAAAACTCTACCTCCTGGTCCGCAACAGCGTCTGGCTGCACCAACTCACGTTCCTCAAGCCGACGCTTATTCAGAAACTCAACCAGGTAGCTGGCGGGGAATTCGTCACCGAGATTGCGTTGCGCGTGGGCGAGATCCCCTCGCGTACAGCGGCCTCTGCCACGACACCTCCATTCGATGACGACGTTACTCTCTCCGAGATCGAACTGGCTGAGGTATCAGCCCATGTCTCAGCGATACAAGACCTTGGGCTCCGTCTGCTATTTACATCGGTGATATCGAGAAATCTTCGTACTCTAACTCCGCCGGGACAGGGTCCGTCACGAGCCCCTTGAAGAGAATGCTTGTGGCATCGGAAGCCTGCTCGGTCTTGGGCATGGGACCGAGACCTCCTTCTTCTTCCTGATCCTGCAGTCGATAATACCCCCGCATCGCCTTCTCATATTTCCTGACCACTTCAGCGTCTCCGGCCAAATATTTATTCAGCATCTCGGGCTCAGCCCATCCGTAATCATCGAACACATATACCACGATCTTTCTGTACCAACCGCCAGGATCGCCCGGCGTCGTCGGTTGAACCTTCATCTTGGCAAAATGGTGCGTCAGACGACCGACCTTGCGAAAACGCTTTACCAAGGTTTCAATCCCTTGGTCGGTCGTGTCATGAGGCACATGCATTGCGACGATGTGGCCGACTTGGGAGCCGACACTATACGGAGGGATCGTTCGGTCGGGACGACTGAGATACATCCCCCCCCAGATCAGGGTGAAGGACATGACGAGCACGCCGAGGGCCAACTTGACGACCATATCCAGGCGCTTCTTCGGCTTGGATACAGGAAGGGGAGTTGGAGAAGAATCCTGTTCTTGCATGGAAGGCCTGCGCTCAACGAACAAGACGTACGATCTCGCGCGTATCCGTTACCCGCCGCCTTCCTCAGGAAGCACTTCGGCGCTTTCCGCCAAACGCGCAACAGCCACGACTCGATCGTCCGCTCCATCGAGATCGAGGATCCGAACCCCCTGGGTATTCCGGCCGATCTCGCGGAACCCATCCACCTTGCATCGAAGCACCTTGCCTTGAGCCGCCATCAGCATGATCTCATCGCCGTCTCGGACTTGAAGAAACCCGACGGCAAGTCCGTTGCGCTCATTAGTTTTGACGCTGATGATGCCCTTCCCCCCGCGTCCCTGGACGCGATACTCGCTCACCGGTGTGCGTTTGCCGTAGCCGCCCTCCGTGACTGTGAGAATTTGAGTGGTGGAGTCGGGGGTAATGGTTTCCATGCCGATGACTTCGTTGCCTTCCTCCAGCGTAATGCCGCGCACCCCGTGTGCCGTGCGACCCATCGGACGGACGCCGTCTTCCTTGAAGAGAATCGTGATCCCCTTCTTCGTGCCCAACAGGATTTCCCGCTGGCCATCGGTGAGCTGCACACCGATGAGACGATCCCCCTTATCCAACGACAGCGCAATGATGCCGCCCTGGCGAGGATTGCCGTAGGCCGAGAGTTCGGTCTTCTTGATAATGCCCTGCGCCGTCGCCATCACGATGAACCGGTCTTCGCGGAACTCTTTGACCGGCACAGTCGCGGTGACTTTCTCATCGCCGGAAAGCGCCAGCAGATTCACGAGCGCTTTGCCCTTAGCAGCCCGGCCGGCGTCCGGAATCTCATGAACCTTCAGCCAATACACCTTCCCGGCGTCCGTGAAGAACAGGAGCGACTCGTGCGTGGTCGCGGTGAACAAGGTCACAACAAAATCCTCGTCCTTGACCCCCATCCCGATCTTGCCCTTGCCACCTCGCCGCTGCGCCCGATACAGGGTAACCGGGTTGCGCTTGATGTAGCCGGCGTGCGAGATCGTAACGACCACTTCTTCGTTTGCGATCATGTCTTCCAGGGTGATCTCCGCTTCTTCTTTCACGATCTGCGTGCGGCGGTCGTCCTTGTAGGCCTCGCGCACCTCGATTAACTCATCCTTGACGATCGTGCGAACCAGCGCTTCGCTGCCCAGGATCGACTTGAGACGCTCGATCTGCTTCAAGACCTCTGTGTATTCCTCGATAAGTTTATTGCGCTCCAATTGCGTAAGCCGCTGGAGCCGCATTTCCAAGATGGCATTCGACTGAATTTCGCTCAGCGAGAATTCCCGCATCAGGCCGACTCTGGCTTCATCGGGCGATTGCGCCCGCCGGATCAAGGTTATCACCGCATCCAGGTTATCGAGGGCAATCTTGAGGCCTTCGAGGATATGGGCTCGCTCTTCCGCCTTGCGCAGCTCGAAAGCGGTCCGGCGGACGACGACCTCGCGCCGGTGCTCGATGAAATGATGCAGGATCTGCTTGAGATTCAGCACTTCCGGCCGGTTGTTCACCAGCGCCAGCATGATGACCCCGAAGGTCGTCTGGAGTTGCGTGAGCTTATAGAGATTGTTCAGGGTGATGAGCGGGATTTCCCCGCGCTTCAGTTCGATGACGACGCGGATGCCGTCCCGATCGGATTCGTCGCGCAGATCGGAAATCCCTTTGATCCGTTCGTCCCGGATCAACTCGGCAATCTTTTCGATCAGCTTGGACTTATTGACCTGATAGGGTAGCTCCGTGACGATCAACCGTTCGCGATCCGTGCGTTCATCGGACTCGACCTTCACTTTCGCGCGCAACGTGAGAAGACCCCGTCCACTTTCGTAAGCGGACTTGATGCCGGCCGTTCCATAGATGAATCCGGCCGTCGGAAAGTCGGGACCTGGAATCTTTTTCATCAACTGGGCAATCGTGATGTCCGGGTTCTCCAGGAATAGGAGGAGCCCCTCGATCACTTCGCCGATATTGTGGGTCGGAATGTTGGTGGCATAGCCCACCGCAATGCCGCCGGCGCCGTTGACGAGAAGATTCGGGATTTTAGAGGGGAGCACCAGCGGTTCGACCAGAGACTCGTCGTAGTTCGGCCCGAAATCGACCGTATCCTTGTCGATATCGGCAAGCATGTCCTCAGCAACCTTGGTCAGGCGTGCTTCGGTATACCGCATCGCCGCCGGCGGATCGCCGTCGACCGATCCATAATTGCCCTGACCGTCCACGAGCATATAGCGCATGTTGAAGGGTTGTGCCATCCGAACGAGTGTGTCGTAGATCGCACTGTCCCCGTGAGGATGGTAGTTCCCCATGATCTCGCCGACAATCTTGGCGGACTTGCGGTAGGCCCGGTTCGACGCCAGGCCCATTTCGTTCATGCCATGGAGAATACGGCGATGGACCGGCTTGAGGCCGTCACGCACGTCGGGAAGCGCCCGACCGACAATGACGCTCATCGCGTAACTCAGGTACGACGAGCGCATCTCGTCTTCGATGGCGATCTGTCCTAATCGTTCATCAGGCGGCATCGTCTCTCCAAATCCATGGTTTATGGATGATGGTCAATGGACAACGTTTCGCAATGGATCCATCGACCATTTACCATCAACCATTAGTCCTACACGTCCAGATTTCTGACCTCGAGCGCGTGGGCTTGAATGAAGTTTCGTCGAGGCTCGACTTCGTCGCCCATCAGAATCGTGAAGATCTCGTCGACGCCCGGCACGTCTTCCAGTTTGACTTTCAACAGCGTCCGGACTTCCGGATTCATCGTCGTTTCCCAGAGCTGATTCGGGTTCATTTCGCCGAGACCTTTGTAACGCTGGATACCGAGCCCGTGCTTGCCCTTATCGAGAATCGCCTTGACCAACTCAGCCGTCGCGGGCTGGAGCTGTTCCTGACCGTCGGCTTTGATCTTGTACGGCGCCCGGCCCAAGCCGATCGCCGACGGTGAGAGCTTTTGCAACTCGCGGAATTCGGCAGAGCCGACGAGCACATGCGTCACGTCAAAACTATAGGTGGCCCCGTTGGCAAATAAGCGGCAGGTGACTTTGTTCGATTGATGTTCCTCGTCCTCAACGATATCCAACGTTGGTGTGAGCTTTGGATAGACCACCGCGAGAGTTTTCTTCACGTTGGCCACGACCTTCTTGAGCGCCGCCTGATCCTTGAGGAGCTCTCGATCGAGTCCCGGCTCATCCACAAATGCCCGCACCATACTGGCCTCGTGCGATTTCTTATTGAGCCGGCCGAGCAATGTCTCGAAGGCGATCAGCTTCTTGAGAATGGGCAAGAGCCGCCGTCCCGTGACATACCCTTGGACCCCTTCCACGTACACTTCCACATCCTCGACGGCGATATCGGCCAGGTGCTCGTTCAATGCTATCTCATCTTTGAGATACCGTTCCGTCTTGCCTTTCTTCACTTTGAAAAGCGGCGGCTGTGCAATATAGATATAGCCTCGTTCGAGCAGCTCCGGCATCTGCCGGAAGAAGAACGTGAGGAGCAGAGTCCGGATGTGGCTGCCGTCCACGTCGGCATCCGTCATGAGGATGATCTTATGGTACCGGGCCTTGCTGATGTCGAACGAGTCTTTGTCGGCCTTTTCGCTCTCTTCGCGCTTGCGGCCGATGCCGGTTCCGAGAGCCATGATCAAGGTCCGTATCTCATCGCTAGAGAGCATCTTGTCGAATCGCGCCTTCTCGACGTTGAGGATCTTGCCCTTCAGCGGCAGGATCGCCTGAAACTTGCGGTCCCGTCCCTGCTTCGCTGACCCACCTGCCGAATCGCCCTCAACGATATACAGCTCGCTCAAGGCCGGATCCTTCTCCGAACAGTCGGCCAATTTGCCGGGAAGCGAGCCCCCGTCGAGTGCGCTCTTCCGTCGGATGAGCTCTTTCGCTTTTCGCGCCGCTTCACGAGCACGCGCAGCGTCGATCGCTTTCCCGATGACCTTTCGGGCCACCGTCGGGTTTTCTTCGAAATAGGTCCCGAGCGCTTCATTGACCGCGGACTCGACGATGCCCTTCACCTCACTATTGCCCAGCTTGGCTTTCGTCTGTCCTTCGAACTGAGGATTCCGGACCTTGACGCTGACGACGGCGGTGAGCCCTTCGCGGACATCATCACCGGTGAGCGACTCGGTGTCTTTCTTGAGCAGGTCGTTGGAGTTCGCGTAGCTGTTAATCGTACGGGTAAGCGCGGCCTTGAAGCCCACCAAGTGCGTGCCACCCTCCTTGGTATTGATGTTGTTCGCGAATGAAAATAAATTCTCTGCGTAGCTGTCGTTGTATTGAAGCGCAACCTCCAGCACCATATCCGATTTCTCAACCTGCACGTAAATAGGCTTGTGCAGCGGCACCTTGGCTTCGTTCAGATGCTCGACAAACGACACGATCCCGCCCTTGTACTTGAATACTTGCTCCTTGACCGGTTCTTTCCGCTCATCCTTGAGTGTGATCTCGAGTCCCTTGTTCAAAAAAGCGAGTTCGCGCAGCCGCTGTGCCAGCACGTCGAAGCTGAAGTCGAGCGTCTCGAAGATCTGCCCGTCGGACTTAAACGTGACCATCGTGCCACGGCGCTTGGTTTTACCCGTCATCTTGAGTGGGGCCGTCGACTTGCCGCGCTCGTAGCGCTGCTCGAACACCTGGCCGTCTTGCCAAATCTCCAACTCGAGCCATTCGGAGAGTGCGTTGACCACCGAGATCCCGACGCCATGGAGCCCGCCGGATACCGTATAGGCGCCCTGCTCGAACTTGCCGCCCGCGTGCAAGACCGTCAGCGCCACTTCGGCGGCGGACTTCTTTTGGGTGGAATGCATCCCGGTAGGAATGCCGCGGCCGTTATCCACAACCGTGACGCTGCCGTCAATGTGGATCGTCACCTCAATCGTCTCACCGAACCCCGCCATATGCTCATCGACGCTGTTGTCGACGACTTCATAGACAAGGTGATGGAGGCCGTCCACACCGGTGCTCCCGATGTACATAGCCGGACGCTTCCGCACAGCGTCCAGGCCTTCCAATACTTTAATTTGATCGGCGCCGTAGCTGTCGGATTTCGGTATGGTCTCGCTGTCGTTACTGGCCATCAGTCTCCTACTTCAAAAACGTCATTGGTCAACGGTCATTCGTCATCCGTGAAAGGCAACCGAAGCCCAATTCCTCATCTAGTGACCATTGACTTATGACTCTCAGATCTTTATCGGCATGACCACGCACCTGAACCCGGGACTGTCCGACTCCTGGATCAAGCAAGGGCTCAGCGGATTATCCATTTGCAGAGTGATCGTTTCTCCGTCCATCACCCCGAGTACGTCCAACAAGTAGCGGGCGTTGAACCCCGTGTTCAAGGCCGGTCCCTCGTACCGTGCCGCAAGCTCTTCAGTCGCTTCCCCAAAATCGGGATTACTGGAGAACAACGTCATCTGTCCGGAAACAAACGACACCTTCACTGCGCTCGCCTTATCACGGGACAGCACGGAAACACGCCGAAGCGCACTTTCAAGCTCATTGCGATTGACCCCGATTTTCCCGCCGCTCTCTTTCGGAATCACTTGCTGATAATTCGGGTAATTCCCTTCCATGAGCCGCGAGGTCAGCAGCAGCCCGCTCTTCCGGAAAATCATGAGATTCTTGGTGAACCCGATCAAGGGTTCGCCCTCGCCGCCTTCTTCCAGAAGACGCTGCATCTCGTGCGCAGCCTTCTTTGGAATAATGGCTTTGATCTCTTGCGGAGCGCCTTTGGCACCGGCATGTCCGACCTCCTGCTCGGCAACTGCCAACCGATGTCCATCGGTGCCGACCAGCCGCAAGATCGTTTTCTTCTCCGACGTGATGAGGGTCACCAGCAGACCATTGAGGATATAGCGCGCGTCATTGTCTCCGGCGGCAAAGAGGGTCTTCCTGATCAGCTCGAGGAGACCGGCCCCGGCGAGAGGAATGAGCCCTTCCCGTTCGATCGTGGGCAACGCAGGATAGTCGGTGCTGGGGAGCCCGACGATCTTAAATTGGCTCTTGCCGGCGTGAATCGTCGTCCAATTGTTGTCGCCGGAGGTGATTTCGATTTCACTGACCGCCAGTTCCTTGATGATCTCGTACAGCTTTCGAGCTGAGAGCGTAATCCCTCCGGGTTTCTCCACGGTCGCCTTGTAATGCCCGCGCATGCCGATTTCAAGATCGGTGGCGACGATTTCCACTCCCTCCTGCTTCGCCTCAATCAAGATATTCGAGAGAATTGGCATCGTGTTACGTTTCTCAACGACACCTTGGACCCGCTGGAGGCCCGTCAAGAACTCTACTCGTCCCATACGCAGTTTCATGATCTCTTCCCCCTGGCGCAACCCCTCATGCTCGCAGGATCTGCTCCCTCAAGCTATCCAACGTGGCACTTAATGTGCTGTCGCTGTCCTTCGCTTTGATGACCTGCTTGCAGGCGTGGATGATCGTCGTGTGGTCTTTGCCTCCGAACTGCCGCCCGATCTCGGGATACG
>CAZGYZ010000083.1:0-2956 GCA_964530675.1 uncultured Nitrospira sp.
TCAACTACGGCAGTGACGGGGATCGCGGCAGGATTCACCGGAGGCCAGGCCAGAACCGTGTTACTACCGTCGGCCTTGCCGGTCGCGTCTACGTAGGAGAGGATGCGGTCCGCGACCCTTGGGAGAGGGGTTTGTGTATAGGTCGGGTCGGTAAAGGCTCCAAGTGGGAGGCTCGCCTGTAACCGCGGGTCAATGATCTCAAAGGGGAAAGGGCTGAGTGGTTGCGGCGTGCCCTCGCAGGGGCCGTTGCAGCCTCCAGGGCTCAGCCGCCGATCCAGATTCCAGGGAAGGGCGGAGAAGCCATGGGGGGTTGCGGTCGCATCGAGATTAATTTCGACGAACTCAGCGAAACCGATCCCCCCTAGACCTACGCCGAAGGGGAAGAGGTATTGGCCATGCGTCGCTTCCTTGCCGTTGATATCCAGTGTCTTGAGGATTCTCGGGCCAGGCAAAGCGCCATCCACGCCACCGACATACAGATCGTTCATCTCATGGCCTGTGCGTGCCTGGATTTCATGCGGAATCGGAGCCAGGATGCCGAACATAGCGGGAGTGTTCGTGTCGGCCGCATTGTTGTTGCAAGGTATAATGCCGTTCTTGTGCATCCGCGGATCCGCCATGAGGTGGGCGCAGGGGTTGAGCCTGGGCTTGGCGCCAACCAGGAAATCAATGTCATGGCGGATCTTGAAAATATTGGCGATACCAATTAGGCCTTGCGCGCCGCAAGTCCCTGGTCCACCAGCCAGATCGCAACCCAACACCGAAGCCAAGGGGAGCTCGTGGGCCGCATTGTTCGTCGGGTCGTAATGCAGGGACCAGATCAGGATATCTTCCGGTGATTTCGTGGCAAAGCCGATGATCAAGGTCCTGACCCTCTGATTCTGGAAGCCTCCTGTGTCGATCCCCACCTCGTCCAGGAACAGATAGTCTGGCTGGTCCGGCAGGTTCTTGGTGGTGAGAGCCCTCGCAACCATGGTCGAGTGGGCAGACAGGAATCGCACTCCATTGACTCTTTCGAAGTTGCCCTCCGCTGTCATGCTGTCGCCCAGCATGATGGGGGCGAAGCGCCGGGAGTCATCGACAGGGTTACCGTTGTTGGTCGTGCGATTGGTCGTCGGACAGAGCAGGTCGCCTGTGCCGTCGGCGGCAGCCTGGGCCACGAGGGTCTGCGTCGCAGTGTTGCCGTCGAGGTTGAGCACATCGTCAAAGGAACGCGACGTCCGACTCGGAATGCAGAGGGGGAAGCCGGTCGTAAACACGTTGGTGTAGTTGTCCCCATCGAGCGTAAACCGGACATCTGGGCTACAGTTACTCGGACCAGCTACACAACCAGGGCCTGACTGAACCGTATGGCGGCTGTCAGGATCGTTGATACGGACCATCACGCCGGTCAACGGGTCGTTGAGATTCCCGTTCATCCTGAAATAACCATTGACGTAATCGATGTAGGTCACGGTGCCTGAAACAGCGTCAATCCCCTTCTGAATGAAGACATCGCCCGCGATCACGTTGCCGCTGCTCGTGTGATTGGCATGGATGAGGGCATAGCCAGGCTGGCCGCTGGTGTTGCAGACGGGGCTGTCTGCCCTCGCGAGGCCGCTCTGTCCCAACGCAGGACAGAGGCCAGGAGCTGTTACCATGAACTCTTGCAGGGTCTGCCGATTGGCCGGTAGATCCATCAGGAGATTTCTCGGAATGATCACTTTCTGCCCGCCCACCTCGATGGTGCCGCCAGACCAGTGGTCGCCCGGAGTATCGAGCGTGATGCGGTCGATCGCGCCGTCGATAATCGTTGCGGTTGCTGTCTGGGCATGAGCCTCGCCAGGCCCTCCCAGGAAACCGCCAAGCCCGGACAGGGCCAGCGCCAGGCAGGCTACCTTCGGAGAGAGACAGGAATTGCGTGGTTGCTTCATGATGCTGCTCCTTTATGATGATTGTGAGAACTGATACGTGATTCCGATACTGATGTTCTTTCCGATCGATCCTTCATGCCTGCAACGCCCATCTCTCCATTCCCCCGGTTCACTCACCCTTAATCTCAACTCACTCTGCCCAGTCTTGCCAATCTCGCATTTCCCGCTCGTCTCGCCATTCTCGCGGATTGTCAGCCGCGCCTACCCTATGACAGCCCTGCGACCAATTCCCATTCCACCACTGTAGGGCCTCTCTCTACTTACGGGTTACTTCATTCGCATCATGCCCCTGAACCAGCTCTATCGGTTCGCAGGGAGCGGACACATCGCTACTGCTTTAACATTGGGTCAACATCGACACGACAGACGAGGATACCGGGCTTGCAGGATTGCGGCTTCTCGCAGCCGTCAACGCTGCGCGGGCATTTCCGTTCTGTTGTCCCGCGGTTGACGCGGATAGCATGATCTCCCGTGCCGACGCGATCCGCCGGCGCGAAGGATTGGAATAGAGCCTGCTGACCTGCTTGGGCTTCGCCAATCGATCCCAGGCCCAGGACCGCGCTGAGCCCGAAGAGAGCCAGCGCCATGCCGGCTACTTTTGGAGAGAGACAGAAAGTGTGCTGCTTCATGATGACGCTCCTTTGTGTGATGAATGTGACTATGATGAAGGGACAGGTTGTGATGTGATGCGGGTCTTGGACGTTTCAAGTTTCTGGTTTCTAGCTTCATGTGGCAGATCGTTTAAGTAGCGTGAATCTCGAAACTTACAACCCCGGATTGAGCATCCTGCCATGAGTACCCCTACTGACCCAGTTTTCAGTAAATTCCTGACACTCAACCTTAACCTCGACCTCAACTTCTCTTGACACCTCAAACCTCCTACCTTCAGCCTATTCCCCCTTCAGCCTCATCCTCAGCCTGCTCCACTGTCTCGCGCGATTATCCGGCGCGCTCACCCTATGACAGCCCTGTAGCCTGTTCCTATTCCGCAGATGTAGTGTCTTACCCTACTAACGGGGTGTTGACAGAGAATTGCGGCGTAG
>CAZGYZ010000083.1:3056-8015 GCA_964530675.1 uncultured Nitrospira sp.
TGTACGGCACGCCGACCTTCCCCGCCGTAGGCGGCTTCGACGTGATGACCGGCGGGAGATTGGCCGCGACAGTCATGGTGAGGGTCTGCGTGGCGTACAAGCCACCGGCATCCGTCACCCGCGCCTTCACGGTACTGACACCCACCTGAACCGACGACGGCACCCAACTGATCAGACCAGTAGCCTGATTGATCTTCATTCCGGCCGGGATCGGCGCCAGCAAACTGTAGGTGAGGCTGTCGTTGGGAAGATCCGGATCGGTGGCATCCAGTTGGTAGTTATAGGGCGTCCCTACCACTCCGCCGACAGGCCCGGCTCCGTAAAATGATGGTGCACTATTCGCAGGGAGGAAGGGCTGGAGGCACGACATACCCTTGGCCGGCCTTCCCCCTGCGCCAACGGAGGGCACGAGGATGGTCAGATCGTCCAATTTGCCGTCATTGTTCTGGTCGACGGCTGCATGCCCGTTAAAATTGATCAAGGAGGGATGGTCGAAGGGCGCTTTTTCGCAGCGCACCCTCTCATCGGTCAAGCCCTTCAAGAAGGCCACCAGGTCTGTTTGCTCCTGGGCTGTGAGTCCCAAGGGATGAATATCAATATCCAAATTGGTCGGATTGTTTCCCCATTGAGGGCTGTGGTCGAACCCTGAGGTACCGCTGCTGTTGTTGAGCGGTCCACGGTGGTTGCCGCCTCGGTTATAAAATTCTACGACCTGCTCCAGCGTGGCATAGGCGCCGTCGTGAAAGTAGGGCCCGGTCAGTTCCACGTTCCGCAGGCTGGGCGTTTTGAACGACCCGTCGACGGCATCGCGGTAGAACGGACTCGTGATCGGCACGCAGGGTCGGTCCCCGAATAGGCAGGGATTCACGACGAAGCTATCCGGCACAACCTGCCCGGTGATCGACTGTTTGAGCTGCCGTGAAAAAGACAGGGGGTGACCGAAGGGATCGTCCGCACCGATGCCCAGATCCCGGTTCGTCGGCGCCACACCGATGTTGTAGAACCCGTTGTCATAGATGGCGGGTTTCAAGTCGCCCATGGACATCCGCTGGACGACACTCTCCTGGTTGATCGTCTGGGTGAATTGCAGTTTGAAGCCGGCGCCGGTGAAGTCCGGACCCTCGTGGCAGGTGATGCATTTGCCCTTACCAGAAAAGATCGCCATCCCATTGACCTGGGATGGGATCAGTGCCGAGTAGTTAGGTGCGACGACAGTGTTTGTGATCCCGAACCCAGGAGGCAAGGGATTCGCCGCATCGGGGGTGACAGACACAGTTCCTACGAACTTGTCAAACTGGGTCTCGTCCGAGACAAGCGTCGATTCGTACATCATGATCGCCAGGCCCCAGAACAGGGTGAAATTCTCCTCCATCAACGTGTACCCCTCTGGGGAGGCATAGCCCGGCGCCAGCCAATACTTATCGTGGAACGATTCCTGAATCAGCGAGGCATAGGTCACACCGGTCTTGAGCCCGGAGTTCGTATCCGCATAAGGGCCCAATACACTGTCGTCGAGCTCGACTTTTTGTCCGAACAGAGGCCTGGGGATCAGAGTGAGGAGTTTGCGGGCAACCTGTTTAAACGTCCGATTGGCGCAGGACATTTCGAAATCGCTGAGGGTGGGCCCTACTGCCTGTGACGCCAGCGCCGCATTCTCCAGATCCATCACCTCGGGAACGATAGAGCCGTCCGCCTGCCGCACAAGGATCCGCGCATTGGAATCGCGACGGCCGAAGGGATTGACGCCGTTGAAATGGTTGTTCGCCCGGCCATCCCAGAATGAACGGAACTGGAAGATGGCGTTGATCATGGTCGGAGTATTGCGTGGCTCGACTTTGCGGGCCACCTTGCCGTCGACTTGGAAGATACCGGATGTGTCCAAGGCACAGACCTCTTGGCCTTGGCCGGCGAACTCGCCGAACATGCCCGAGAAGGTTCCCTGCGAGGACGCGACATCGGTTGAATCGAACAGGACGGTGGAATTCCGGTCCAGCGGATTGCTCAGGACGTGGAATGGAAAGTCTCCCGCTTTCAGCTGATAATTGGGCCCACCGCCGCCGGTCCTCGTCGGTTTGAAAACTGTATCCTCCGGCACAGCCCTTCCACCCGGATTCAGCTGGTGCTTCGTCCGATTGTCTGCGCCTGCGTGGAAATGGCAGCTCGCGCAGGCCTGCCCGTCGCTGCCTGCCTGTTTGTCCCAGAAGAACGCTTTGCCCAACACGATCGCCTTCTGGCGATCTTTGATCACTGTATCGAGCTGTTTCGGCAGAGGGATCGGGACCCCTTTCAAGCTGCCGACAACTGGCACGAACTGAAAGGCCAGGCTCGGCAGGGTCGGACAGACCTGCTGCGCCACGGCAACCCCGGCCATCGCGACAACGCCAGCCACAGCCCAGATGAGATGCATTCTTGAACGTCGGAATGTTGTGAAGATATTCATGGCGCTCCTCGTACGACTCGTATCTCCCGATGAGGAAGTGTGATGTATCTGGTTCATGCCGGCACCTGCCTGGAGCCTTCCACCCACCCGATGTACTTGACGATTTCCCTCGGTTCCGACAGGACCGGACAGGCAGCCCACCGGTCCAACCGTTCGTTCCCATACAGTACGACTCCGATGTGCTGGGCCTTGTCTGCGTCAACGACCGGATCCAAATCGCGCAGGCCCAATCGGCGCCGTAACGTCGTGACGTCCGACACCGAACCGGTCAAGAAGGTCCAGCCAGGCTGGACACTATAGTTCTTGGCGTAGTCGCGTAGGACTTGAGGGCTATCATGTTCGGGATCCAGAGAGATCGAGTACATAAACACATCGCGGCCGACTCGGTCCCCAAACAACCGTTGAACACGGACCAGATTGGCGGTGAAGGTTGGACAACTGTTCGTACAGGTGGCATACATGAAATTGATCAGTACGACTTTGCCCTTTACGAGATCCTGATAAAACCGCACCTCCGTTCCCTCATGCGTGGTGAGAGTGACGTCAGGAAAGCGAGCGGCGCTCGGCCCATCCGCTGTCATGGGCTTCGGCGTAGGCGCTGGAGCCGGCTTCGGCATCGGTACCGTCGTCGGCTTCTCCTCGGCCAGGCCTGCCCCTATTGTCATCGCCGTCTGGATGAAAGAGATCCCCATGCTGGCTAGGAATGCGCGTCGTTTCATGACAACTCCTCCGGTGGCTCGATTACATGAAGGTCTTCACTCAACCTTAACCTTGACCTCAACCTACCCCATCTCACGCGTCGCGCCGTTTATGGCACCACGTCGAATCGCAACATCATGGCGTGGTCCTCGTGAAGCAGGTTATGGCAATGCATGACGTACTTACCTAAGAAGGTCCTGAAACGGATGTAGATTTGCACTTGCTCCCCCGGCTCGAGCAGGATCACGTCGTGGCGGCCCTGATCCTCTGGGGCAAGGAGTCCGCCGTTGCGAAGCAGGATGCGGCATTCCTCCAAGTGGATGTGGATCGGGTGGACCCAGCCCCCTCCGCCGTTCTTGAACGTCCAGATTTCCGGCTGGCCCTGTTTGATGGTGAAGGTGGGGATGTCGCCGTCGAAGAAATTTCCGTTGATTAGCCAGGCGCCGTTCTTCCGTTCGAAGATGAAGGTTCGCTGGTGCTGCAGCGCCGTGGCCAGATCCATCACCGGCATCTGGCGCAAGCTGAGCGGGACCTGGCTGAAGTCCTCCTCTGCGCCGACTGCATCACGATCCACGATGAATTTGAGAACCGGCGACCCAGGATGGAGCACCCTGCCGGTCGGCATTCGCCCGTCCCTCTGCTCAATCACGTTCTCGAGAATGATCTCTGTGCCGATCGGATATTGGGAGAAGTCGATGATTACATCACGCCGTTGCGCCGGGCCCATTGCCACCTCCAGCACGTTCACCGGCGCAGGGAGGAGATTGCCGTCGGTGGCGATGAGCGTCATCATCGCCCCGTTGCTGAGTGCCAAGCCCCAGACCCGCGCGAGTCCTGCACCGAGCATCCGGAAGCGATACTTCCGGCGGGCCACGTTCAAGTAGGGCTGAATTTTGCCGTTGACCAGCCACTTATCGCCGAGGAAGCCGTCGAAGTTGAAGGGGTCGAACCAGGCCATGCCGTTACTGTCGAAGGCCTTGTCCGTGAACATCAGCGGGATGTCAAAGGCGCCGCTCGGCAACCGTAGGGCTTGCGGATTCGGATCCTGCTCGTTGCCGGAATCCACATCGTCGAAACAGACATGGAAGCCAGCGAGGCCGCGATAGACGTTCTGGGCGGTAAAGTCCGCGCGATGGTCGTGGTACCAGAGAGTGCCGAGGGCTTCACGCGGGTCGTTTCCGGCGTAGACCTGGGGATAGTGGTGGTCCCGGTGTTGGCCTGAGATGAGGAAGCTGGTCGGATGTCCGTCGCTATACCATTCCTGATGTCCATTATGGTTGTGGGTCGAGGTCTCAGGCACGCCGATGCCGACATGGTTGATCGGCAGTTGATTGCGGAACCGCACGATCTTCGGATGGCCGTACCGCGAGACCATCGTCGGACCTGGGACGATGCCTTCAAACCCCCACGCCTCTTGTGTGGGAAGTTCCGGATGAAAACTGTGCATGCCGGGCTTGATATCCATCTGATAGAGCTCGTTCACCGGACCAGGGTCGCTGCCGAAGCCCTTGTCCAGCTGATGCTCCGCCGGATTGACCGGTGGATTCAGACTCGCGACCTGTTGGAGGACCGGCGGGATCGGGAGCGGCAGCGCCCAGAGCGCCGTTGCCGGACTCTTGCCCCCGGGCATTCCCTGTAATACTTCCGCCAAGGGCATCGGATCAGTTCCCGGCGGAGGCGGAGGAGGAAGAGGCAGACAGACCTCCTCCGCGTGGGCGTACTTGAGCAGGCCTAAGCCCGCCAATGTGGCGCCTCCGGTCACAAGACTCCATTTCATGAAATCGCGACGTGAACTCATAGCGACGCCTCCTGACTAAGCT
>CAZGYZ010000084.1:0-7997 GCA_964530675.1 uncultured Nitrospira sp.
CTTCCTCAGCCTGTGGTTCAGCTTCTCCGCTCCTGCTATGGCAATGCAGGCTACAACCCCCTCAAAATCCACTACAGCAGCCACCGCTACAATTGAGGACGAGAACGCAACGGAGGAAGACGACCCGGACGCAAATCTGGTTCCACTCGACACCGAAGGCCTGCCACCGGAAGCCTCCAGCCCTTCAAAAGCAACGACTAGCAGGGTTCCGAGGACTGAAGATCTCATACAGTTGAACCCGGCAGGAAATTCACCGGCGACCGTTCGTTTTTCAGATGCTTTAAATCCCCCGGCCGAACTAACCCAGATGCAAGATCCTTCCCGAAGTGCCGCAGATCAGACGGAATATACGAGCTATGATATTCCAATCGTCCTGGACTCCTCGGTCCAGGCCCATATTCGCTACTTCAATACAGCCATCCATGGTCGCTTCGGCGAGTGGCTCTTCCGACTCAGCCGCTATCGGCCCCTTGTTGATACGATCTTCACGGAATTTGACCTCCCCAGCGATCTGGTCTACCTCTCCCTGGTGGAGAGCGGATTCAACCCCTATGCCTACTCGCGAGCCAAAGCCACGGGCCCCTGGCAGTTCATGAAGGGTACGGCCAAGGTCTACGGGCTTCGCGTCGACAATTACGTTGATGAACGTCGGGACCCCATCAAATCAACGGTCGCTGCGGCACGCTACCTCCGCGACCTCTACGACCTCTTCGGCGCCTGGCCGCTTGCAATGGCAGCCTATAATGCTGGAGAAGGCAAGGTGATGCGAGCCCTCCACAAGGCCCGGGCCGAAAGCTTTTCCGAGATTTCAAAGACCCGATTGATTCGGCGAGAGACGAAAGAGTACGTACCACGATTCATGGCCGCCACCATTATCGCGAGGAATCCCGATCGATACGGATTCACTCAGGAATCTGCCGAACCGCATCAATTTGATGAAGCGATCATCACACGACCCGTCCATTTTCGCGCGATCGCTAATGTCACCGGCATTCCCTATGAAGAGCTCCGGCTCTTAAATCCTGAGCTGCGGCGCGACGCAACACCACCGGGCGATGAGACCTACCACTTAAAGGTTCCGGTGGGAATGAAAGCGAAAGTGGAACAGTTATTTGACAGCATCCCGACCTACAAGTTCCCACAGCTTCCGGCAAAGGCTCAGTTTGTTACCGCCGGGCCTTCTCGCTGGTATAAGGTCCAGGTGGGAGACACGCTGGGAAAAGTATCGAAACGGTTTCGCATCCCACTGAAGACGCTCAAGACAAAGAATAGCCTCTCCAACCCGACAATTCGACCAGGCGACTTTCTTGTTATCAGCCGGTAAGCTCAATTCCCCTTTCCGCTAACCCGCAAAATGGACCAAGCGAAAGCCGGGATACCGACAGAGGCCTGGCTGTCTAGGGAGTTTTCTTGCTTGTTGAGGGCGGAGGAGATGGAGGGCTCTTCTTCGATGGGATAATGGCCGGAGCCGTTGATGTCGAGGCAGGCTGTGATTCCAGCGATTTCTTGGTATCTAATATCTTGGTTCGGATCGTCGCCTCGCTGGTGAAAGGAGAGTTCGGATAGGTCTTTATCAATTCCTGATAGCGCGCCGATGCTCCATCGGGCCGCGATAGGGACTCTTCAAGCCGAGCCAACTCAAATAACGCCTGATCCCGGTTCAACGTACCGGGAGTCTCCAAGATGCCGGTGAGGGCCTTCACGGCTTGATCTCTGTCTCCCTTGTGCAAATACACATAGGCCAGACGTTGTTGCACCAACCCAGCCATTGAAGGATTCGAACTGTATAACATAAGAAATCGCTGATAGGCCTCAATAGCCGCACTCAGGTCATTGGCCTGGACCAACGTATTTCCCAAATGATACAAAGCGAGTGGTGCCGTGGAGGTTCGTGGGTATTGATCGACAATTTGTCGGTACCTCGCGATCGCTTCCTTGAGCGCATGATCAGCCTTTTGAGGATCATTGGCGGAAGGGGCCGTCAAGAAACGCATCGCTTCACGTTCAAGATCTTGGGCATGCTGCGCAGCCTGGCGATCAACATAAAAAACTCCTCCGACCACGGCAGCCGCAAGCACCAACACTCCCAGACCGACCAGCACAGGGCGGCGATAGGCCTGTGACCTATGCAGCGTATGGTCGAGCCAGCTCAACATGTGGGCTTCATCGACCGGAAGAGTTTTGGCCGGAACCTTGATACGGTAGCTCATGGATGGATTCGTCGGAGAGGGCGGGGTCTGTTTCCTCACATTGTGTGCGCGCCTTATACTAAGGATATCACGATTTTGTCAATGAGGTAGCGCTGCCTTTCGGTTCTCGGAGAACACATGCCCTCCCATCTTGCAAGACAGGCCACTTCACATGTTTGAAAAGCGACTCAATGAATCGGCTGCGCGGCATCTGACCAGACGCCTTACTCCGCTCCATTCCGGCGTCGGTCCGATAGTTGAGATGGCAGGACGCCAAATTCTCTTGCTCGCTTCAAACGACTACTTGGGCCTGGCCATGCATCCAGAGGTGATTCAGGCTTCCGTCGAGGCGACACAACGGTTTGGCGCCGGGGCCGGGGCGGCTCGTTTGATCTCAGGCTCGTTGCCGCCGCATCAAGACCTAGAGTCCGCTCTGGCACAGTTCAAAGGAACCGAAGCCGCACTGACTTTTAGCTCCGGCTACCTTGCCAACATTGGGACCATCCCTGCATTGATCGAACAAGGCGGATTGATCCTGGCCGATCGCTTGTGCCATGCCAGCCTGATCGACGGCTGCCGTCTCAGCGCAGCTGATTTTCGAGTTTACCGCCACAACGATACCGGCCACCTCCAGTCCCTTCTGGCCAAGAGGCGCCGGGCGCGACGCACCCTGATCGTGACCGACGGCCTATTCAGTATGGATGGAGACCTCGCGCCGTTGCCCGAACTCAGTCGATTAGCCCAGACCTATGAGGCCGACCTCTATATCGATGACGCCCACGGCACGGGCGTGATGGGACCGCATGGGCGAGGAACAGCCGAACACTTCGGCCTCGATACACAGATCCCGTTTCAGATGGGAACCTTAGGCAAAGCCTTCGGCAGTAGCGGCGCCTACCTCGCTGGATCGTCGGCATTGATCCGTTATCTCATAAACACCAGCCGCTCCTTTATCTTTACCACGGCACCCCCACCGAGTTCGGCTGCTGCAGCCATGATGGCGTTACGAGTCATGCAACGAGAACCTGAACGACGTGCGCGCCTGTGGGCCAATCGTGAACGGTTATTTTCAGGATTGACCCAATTGGGATTCAGCCTGTCCCCCAGCGTCAGTCCAATCATGCCGATCCTCGTCGGCAATGCGAAAACCGCACTCGTGTTTGCCGAACACCTGTTCACGGAAGGCGTGTATGCGCCGGCGATTCGGCCTCCTACCGTTCCGGACGCCACCAGCCGCGTCCGCGTCACGGTGACCTCCGAGCACACATCCCGCCACATCGATTATGCCCTCACCGCATTTCAACGCGCAGGGCAATTGGCGGGACTGATCTGATCAAATCTCTCTCTTGTCCTACTGAGCCACCAAAAAACGTTTGCAGCCGCTTGCGGCTATTTCCTTGCTTTCCCATCACCCTGTGGCATGATTTACTCAAGTTGCCTGGATGTCCGATAGGCCATCATCTTACTACCCTTATCTTATCGAGGAGTCCTCTTCATGGATATTTCGAAGCTCCTGACCTTCACGGCAAAGGAGGGCGCATCGGATTGTCACATCAGCGCCGGCGAGCCACCGATGATCCGCATGAACGGGGATCTCAAGAAACTCGATCATCCCCCACTGACCACGGAGGAAACACACTCGCTGGTCTATGACATGATGAGCGATACGCAGCGGAAAAATTTCGAGGAAAAACATGAGTGTGACTTTTCTTTTGAACTAGGCGACATCGCCAGATTCCGCGTCAATGTCTTCGTCCAAAACCGTGGGCTTGGCGCCGTCTTCCGAAACATTCCCACCCAGATCATTCCGATGGAAAAGCTCGGCTTGCCGCCAATCGTGCGACAACTCTGCGATCGGGAAAAAGGATTGATCCTTGTGACCGGCCCAACCGGATCTGGTAAATCGACGACGCTGGCATCCATGGTCGATTACTTGAACAACACGTTCGAGGGCCACATCATCACGATCGAAGATCCGATCGAGTTTATCCACAAAACAAAAAAATGCCTCGTGAACCAGCGGGAGATGGGCGTCCATACCCTGTCGTTCGCGAACGCACTGAGAGCCTCCCTCCGAGAAGATCCGGACATTATCCTCGTGGGCGAAATGCGCGACCTGGAAACCATCCAGCTCGCGCTGACTGCTGCAGAAACAGGCCACTTGGTCTTTGGTACACTCCACACCTCCAGCGCGCCGAAGACCATCGACCGCATCATCGACGCTTTTCCCCCAAACCAACAGTCCCAAATTCGCACACAGATCGCAGAAGCCTTGGAAGCAGTCATCACTCAGACCCTGCTGAAGAAAAAAGTAGGCGGGCGTGTTGCCGCTCTCGAAATCATGGTCGCCACGACCGCGGTCCGCAACCTCATCCGAGAGGGCAAATTGCACCAGATTCCCGGGATCATGCAGGCCAGTCAGAAAGACGGCATGCAAACGATGGACATGGCGCTGTACGAGCTAGCGACCCGTGGAGTCGTCACGAAAAGCGAGGCTCAATCGCGCAGCATGAATCCCAATCTGTTTGGAACCGCAATGGGCGGCGCGGCCTAGGATATTTGGCAGGGGAAACGGGGGTAGCGATGGATGTCCGCAGTCTCTTGAAAGTCATGGTGGATCAAGAAGCCTCAGACCTCTACTTGACCGTCGACTCAGCTCCCGCCTATCGCGTCCACGGCTCGACACAACAAACCTCCGCGCCGCCGTTTACCAACGAACAACTCGAAGCCCTTGCGCTTGCGCTGATGCGCGGTCAGCAGCGTGGGGAGTTCGAGGAAAAAATGGAAATGAACCTGGCCCTCTACTACAAGGAACTCGGTCGATTCCGCGTCAATGTTTTTCGGCAGCGAGGGAATGTTGGCATAGTCTTCCGACATATCAAAGCCGAGATCCAGACCGTCGAGCAGTTGGGCTTGCCTCTGATTGTGAAAGATATTGCCATGACAAAGCGCGGGTTGGTGCTGGTAGTCGGAGCCACCGGTTCCGGAAAATCCACCACCCTCGCAGCCATGATTGATCACCGCAACTCCACCCATCCCGGCCATATCGTGACCGTGGAAGATCCGATCGAATTCGTCCATAGTCATAAGCGATCGCTCATCACGCAGCGAGAAGTCGGCTTCGACACACTCTCATTTCAAAACGCGCTCAAGAATGCCCTGCGGCAGGCGCCGGATGTGATTCTGATCGGCGAAGTCCGGGACACGGAAACGATGGAAGCCGCGATCACCTTTGCGGAAACCGGGCACCTCTGCATCGCCACTCTCCACTCGAACAATGCGAACCAGGCCATCGAGCGCATCATGAATTTTTTCCCGGTGGAGCGGCATGCACAAATCTATCTCCAATTATCGCTCAATCTTCGCGCCATCATCTCACAGCGGCTCGTGCCATCCGTAGACGGAAAGCGAGCCCCTGCACTGGAAATTATGCTCGACACGCCCCGCGTTAAAGATCTCATCAAGAAGGCCGAGGTCGATTTACTCAAAGAAGCGATGGAGCAAGGGGTGGATGAAGGCTGTCAGACGTTCGACCACGTCTTGTTCCAACTGTATAAAGCAGAACGGATTTCGCTTGAACAGGCTTTGATCAATGCCGACAGCGCGAATAATCTCCGGCTCAAGATCAAGATCGAAGGTCTTAGAGGGGACGATGCGATCAACGCGCTCCTCGACAAGAAATCAGGTGACCCCACGACCGGTGCCTTCAAGATCCAGGGGGGAGCCTCAGGAAATGTAACCCCTCTCCGCAAGCGCTAGCCCCTTCACTATCAACGCGTTCGTCACCAATCCGGAAAAATACCGCGCTTACTGAGCCGCCGTACCCCCTTGCCGCTCAAGATACGACGCAATCTTCTCCAACGCGAGAGCGCTGAGTTTCGCGCCGTACCAACTCGGCATCGTACCAGACGGATATCCCTGCACGACAAACAGCCCCGGCTCGAGGACCGACTCGATCACATACTCACGCACCGTCTTCGCGTGGCCCCGGTAAGCCGGATCGGCCAATCGCGTAGGCCCCGTAGCCCCTAATAGGAGGGGCGGCCCTACCCGCCCATCGGCTCCAGGAATGCCCGGAACGGTGTGGCACACCGCGCAGCCGGCTTTCGTAAAAATCTCTGCGATCGGTTCATCTCCGGTGACCAGCGGAACTCTGTCAGGAGTAAGCACTGGCACCGATGAGGCAGGCACCGGTGTCGCCGAAGGGGGATCGATGGAACGGAGGGCCAATACCGTCCCCAGTAACAGCACAACTATAATGAGGGGTGTGATAGATCGTTCAAACATGGAATCGGTCGCAGGAAAAGCACTGCAGGCCACGTACCGTGGCGCGTGACGTGGGAGAAAGACGCAACATGGGCAGACTGGATTCTCACAGCATTTGACCCGTCTCGCTCGCCCCGCCTGTCTCGCGGCTATCCTACGGGAATGTTCTAGTGTATCCACCCCGCACGACAAACTCAACGGAATGAAAAGACTGAAACGGCGAGTCGCCACCGAGAGAAATGGAGATAGGATGTGGTGTCCCCAACGGGGCGTTAAACCCTTTAACCTCACATCTCGAGCGCATCATCATGCCGTTTCCGGGAATAATCAAGCTGGCGGCCTAGCATGGAGAGAGGTGCCGGGTAACTCACCTGCTCCGCTTCCACCACTCCCACGGCGGCACCGAGTCATCTTCACCGACAATTCCCCACTACTCGATACCCGGCCTCTTCCGCCTCTGCCGTGCTTTTAACGCTACTCGGTTCTGAGGCGCAACCTGGTTGTAGTTGGGACCGTCTGGCCAGTGATAGATGTGACGTTGGAGTGCTTCCGTAGGGCCTCTTGCAGCACTTCCGTAGGGCTGGACGCAGCCGTGATGGCGTGATGTACTTATATGCAGAGAGGGGCGGTCGGTAGTAGTCAGGAAACAGATGCGGGAAACTCACATAGACAGAGCACTGAGGCAAGAGCGGAGAGGCGTCTGACACAATTTTTTAAGGACACACGCCATGCTATACGAACTATTCATGTTTTGGGTTGTTGGTAGCATTGGTGTGGTTGTAGCCAGCATGGTGCTCGGTGGCTTATTGTGTGTGTGGTGTGCCTTTATAGCTCGTAGACGCACCCGATTCGCTTCCAACAACTTCCCGCATCAACTAAGCCACCAATGAAATAGCTCCCTCCAAGCTTGCTCGCTCATGCCCTTCAGAACTCGCTGTCCACTTCATGCGTGCGCGGTCGAGCTGCTCGCCACCCGCTATCCCATCTCAATGATCCGCCTCAACCGTTCGAGCATTTCCACAATGGCGGTGGCCTCCTCGATAGACATACTCTCGCGTTTAGAGCGTTGGTTGCTCATTGTGTAACCTTGTCTACATCGAAGGTTACATGCGACTGCGCGATCACTTCTTGCCGCATGCAAGTTTCCACAGAGCGTGGTCAAGACTGCCTGGTGAAATTCGTAGCCATTTGTTTTTGCCTGAGCTGCGATCAAGCAACTTACCGTTTCCCATATTGTCCGAAAAATACAGGACCGTAAGCCCCTCAAAGCGCTGTTCGGCACAGTCATATTCCATTTGCGCCTTTGCCGACAAATATGAGACATCCGCCTTGGCTTGTATTGTCTTGAAATCGAACAGTACCGACATCTTCACCAGATCCCCTTCGCGGCGCATGGTGGCTGAATCGGCGTAGACAGTCGTTCCAGCGTCGCTTTCACCAAGCGATATCCACTCCGCATAGGCGGGTCCACTACTCACCAGGAGTGTTAACAGTATCCCGAAACTCAAAACGTAGATCAGCGGCAGCGTGAAGAATGGACCC
>CAZGYZ010000085.1:0-7988 GCA_964530675.1 uncultured Nitrospira sp.
AGGCGTCGACCCTGACCACATATATTGCTCCCACATTCTGTTTTCCGCGATCTCCCCCCCCTGCCCGTCTAGGTAGTTCGTGACGCGAGCATACCCCATCCACACAGTGGATTGGTCCGTGAGCGCATAGCCAAGCCCGGGACGAATCAGCGATTGGTCCAGTGCTATGTCCGACGAACAACAATCTCGAGCTCGAAGCTGACCTTCCATCCACCAGAGCCATCGTTTGTGGTCAGGACTCACGTACCCGAAATTTCCTCGTGCCAGCGCAGCTCCCCATACCCGGCTATCATCCTGCAACTCCCCCCCCCAGGCAGTCGGCGAAGTGAACGGCATCAGGGAACAGGCGAGAATCGCGACGATGAATCGCAGCGCCGGGAAGAGCCTTTTAGCCGGACGCACGATCGAATGGCGAGATGTCATCTGTGTGTTCATAGCCAAAAACTCCAAAATGATTGGGAGATAGCCGTCGCCGTCCACCGCGTTGCCGGAAACAACGGGCGGCACACTAGCACAACTGTCCTTTCCCACGCTACTGCCGATCATTATTAACCAATAAGTAGTCGGCAGGATGAACCACAAAGCGCGGGATCTTAGAAATCGTACCGAGCGCAAGTGGCTGAGGGCGCCGGACCCGAGACGTGACTATACGAAATTTGTCTTCAAGAACAATAGGATAGCTTGACATGCCAGAAGTCTTCGCGCAGACTCCCGTACATGCAGGACCAGACCTGGCAGACCCTTCTTGCCAAACTCGCTGAACGCGCCGGTATCGCGACTGACTATTACGATATCGCAGGTAATCTTCACTTCACCTCCGATGACACCCGGCGCGCCATACTGACTGCCATGGGTTTCTCGGTTGATTCAACTGAGTCGCTGACAGAGGCACTGCAGGAATGGGATGAGGCGCCGTGGCAACGCCCCTGCAACTCAGTGCAGATTCTGCGTGACGGTGAAACGGGATCTACTGTCTCCTGTTATCTGGTACTCGAGGACGGGAAAGAAGCGTCAGTCGTAGTGGCGTGGCAAATCTGTGACGAAGCCTGCACCGTGGTGCAAGAAGGTCAAGTAGGGCCTGGGCTTTCCGCTGTGGATGTCCGTGTTCTCAAGGGTCAACGGCATGTGCGTATCGAGATACCGGCTCCGCAGGGTCTCTCCCTCGGATACTACAGTTTGACGATACGGGCCGATAGCTTGGTTGGAGGGGATGTGGGGACGATGCGTGTCATCGTGGCGCCGCGCCAGTGTTATGTCCCGCCGTTTGTCGAGAGGCACCAACGGCTGTGGGGACTGGCCTTACAGCTCTATTCGTTGTCCTCTGATCGTAATTGGGGGAGCGGCGATTTCACCGATCTCGGACGGATTGTGGAGTGGGCAGGCAAAGAGCTCGGCGCCGGGGTCATCGGACTCAATCCGCTGCACGCACTGCGGAATACTACGCCGTATCACATCAGTCCCTATGCGCCGAACAGCCGATTGTATCTCAATGAACTCTATATCGATATCGAGCGGCTGCCGGAATTTTGCGGGTCGGAGGAGGCACAGCGACGGTTCCACGCTCCCGATTTTCAAGCCACGCTTCAGGCGCTACGAGAAAGTCAGCAGGTGGACTACGACTCCATAGCGGCCGCCAAGCGCACCATGCTCGAATTGGCCTACCGCAAATTCCTCACAGATGCCTATAGCGGAGAGGAGCCGAATCTCCAACCGGAAACGGCGCGCGCCAGGCTCTTGGAGCAGTTTATCCAGTCTGAAGGCACATCACTCGAGTTGTATGCCACCTTCCAGACATTGGAGGAAGAGCGCCGGCTGATTCAATCCAAGTCGGCCACCTGGTACGATTGGCCCAAACAATTCTTGATGCCTGGCCAAGCAGTTCGTGAATATGCAAAGCGGCACCCAACGCGCATTCGCTTCTTTCAATACATCCAGTGGGTGGCAAGTGAGCAGCTGAACGAGATCCGAAGGGCGACTGAGCAACTGGCGATGCCTATCGGGCTGTATCATGACCTGGCTCTTGGCGCCGATCGGAATGGGGCCGAGGCCTGGATCTATCAATCGGTGCTGGCGCTCGGAGCCGACTGCGGCGCCCCTCCTGACGCATTTGCACCGGAGGGGCAGAATTGGGGTCTCCCGCCGATCAACCCTCATGCGTTACGCGCCAGCGGCTATGAGCTAATGATCCAGTTGCTGCGCAATAATTTTCGATCCGGCGGTGCCATCCGGTTGGATCATGTGATGGCACTTTTCCGCCTCTTCTGGATTCCGAACGGAAGGCCCGCGTCCGAAGGCACGTATGTACATTACCCCTTTGAAGACTTATTGGCGATCGTGGCATTGGAGAGCGTTCGATCTAAAACCTTGGTGATCGGAGAAGACCTCGGCACGGTCCCCGATTGGCTCAGAGAGCAGTTGGCGAAAGCGAGAGTGCTGTCATATCGAGTGTTCTACTTCGAGCGTGGCGCAGACGGCACAATGAAACCGCCTGGCGACTATCCCTCACAATCGTTGGCTGTCGCGACGACGCACGACTTGCCGACGCTTACCGGGTTTTGGTCCGGCGAGGACTTAGAGGTGCGAGCGGGATTGGGTGCATTTAAAGATGACGCAGCGCGCCGTCAGACCTGGGAGGAACGCCAGCGCGACAAGACACGCATTCTCAGTGCTCTTAAACGGGAAAGCCTCCTCCCAAATGGCGTGACTGAGGATCTGGCTACCGCGCCTGCCATGACGGCTGAACTCTGCCAAGCGATTCATATTTACCTGGCCCGCACGGCGTCCTGTATCGTGTTGGCGAACCTCGAAGACGGCTTAGGCGAACTGTCGCAAACCAATCTTCCTGGGACAGTCGATAGTCATCCGAACTGGACTCGCAAATACTCGGTTCGTGTGGATGACATTGTATGCGATGAGCGCCTGCTGCAGCTTGGGGCTACCTTGTGTTTGACCCGTCCGCTAGGGTAAGAGGGGGAGCGGCCAGGTGCCCTTCTTGCTCGCAGAACGCGCACGATAAGAATGTGCTCGTTCGATGCGCGCAGTAAAGGGCAGCCTCGACCACTCCCCTAAAAAGAGATAGAGAGAATTGGACGGGCCTTGCGGGATGGAATTTTTGAGCATCCGGTAGGGTAGTTTTCCTCTCCTAGATGTGTGGGTCTTTGAATCCCTGTGTGGCAAAATAGTTTTCCCACAGCCTGCTAGAGAGTGGACCATGGTTCATTGGCAGCCTACAGATCCACTGTCCCCATGTTGAAGCAAAACCGCATTGTGTTGGCAATCGCAGGGGCGGTCTTCTTGGCGATCGTCGCGCTTGAAATGGCCGTCCCGGCGAACGTGGTCGGCGCCTACGGTTTTGTGTTGCCGATTCTATTGGTAGCAACATTGCGCAGTCGCAGCCTGATGATCGTAACGGTGCTGGCCTGTATCGTGGCGACCTATATGGGATTGATGCAACCGACTAAGCCTGGGCGGTTGCAATCGGCAGTGATCAACCGCAGTGTGGTTGCAGGAGTGCTTCTGATCGTGGCCTACATCGGAATGACATGGGAAGAGCGGAAAACGAGAGAGGCGGAGGCGCGTGCCGCGCTCGCCCGCGAGACGGAAAATCTCCTGAAAGCCAATACGCAGCTGGTCGATGCGAAAGACCAGCTGAATCGCTCGGAACGCTTAGCGGCAGTGGGACAACTGGTGGCTTCCGTCGCGCATGAGATCGGAACCCCGCTCCACTCGATTGCCTGGCACGTGCAAGCGCTGGCTGAGGAGCCCGGCGTCACACCTGAGATGAAAAAGCGAGTGACCGTGATCGATGAACAGCTCACACGAGTGGTTCGAATCATTCAGGATTTGCTCTCCTCGACCAGACAGCGCCGGCCTGAACCGATATGGTTGCCCGCGGATCAGATCATCAGCCCTGCCGCTGTGCTTATGGAACCGGCCTTCCATGCAAAAGAGATTGCCCTGACGGTCGAGATTCCCGGAGATCTCCCGCTCGTATGGGCCGATGCAGAAAAGATGCATCAAGTAATGGTGAACATATTGGCCAATGCCTTGGCCGCCACCCCGCCGCATGGAGCAGTGAGCATATCAGCAGGAGTCCGTGCGACCTTGCCCGATGAACTCGATCGCGGTCGACAGGTAGCCGATGCGATGTCACCGCTGGTCATCACCATCGAGGTGCGAGACACAGGATGCGGCATGCCGGATGCCGATATACAGAAAGCCTTTGAACCATTTTTCACAACCAAAGCGATTGGCACGGGCACCGGGTTAGGGTTATTCTTAAGCCGCGAAACGGTCCTGGCCCATGGAGGCAGCCTTTCCCTCGAGAGCGAAACAGGCCGTGGCACGACCGTCACCGTGACCTTGCCTGGATTACAAACCGAGCCGACGCACATGACGGAGAAGAACTGATGCAGCCAGCACATATTCTTGTAGCCGACGACGATGCAGTCGCACGCGACCTCTTGGCTGAAGCCTTAAAGAAGGAAGGCCATGCCGTAGAAGCCTTCGCCAGTGGAGAGGAAGTGATCGCTCGTGGGCGCCAGGGGAAAGTGGACCTGGTGCTGACAGATATTCGTATGGGCGCAGTCGATGGGCTCACGGTCTTGCGCGAATTTAAACGCATGAGCCCTGATACTGCGGTTGTGGTGCTGACCTCGTTCGGCTCTCTTGAAGGTGCGATCGAAGCGATCAAGCAAGGAGCCTACGACTATCTCGCCAAGCCGTTTAAGAAAGAGGATATCAAGCTGGTGGTCAAGCGGAGTCTCGATCACTGCAGGCTCATCCGAGAGAATGCCCGGTTTCGTGAAGAGTTGAAAAGCAAAGATGAATGGTCCCCGCTGGTGGGAAGCAGTCCTGCCATGCTGGAAGTGTATAAGCTGGTGGCGCGGGTGACCGAAAGCAAGAGCACGGTGCTTCTGCAAGGCGAAAGTGGGACCGGCAAGGAGTTGATAGCGCGGGCGATCCATGCGAATGGGCCTCGTCGGGACAAGCCATTCATTCCGGTGAATTGCGGAGCGTTGCCGGACACCTTGCTGGAATCGGAAATGTTCGGGTATGAGAAAGGAGCCTTTACCGGCGCGACGGGAAACAAAATCGGCCTCTTTGAATCCGCTAACGGAGGCACACTGTTTCTCGACGAAATCGGTGAGACCGGCCAAGCTTTGCAAGTCAAGCTATTACGGGTGATGCAAGATCACGAAGTCCGCCGTGTCGGCAGCACGACATCGACGAAGGTCGATGTCCGTATCATCGCTGCGACCAATCGGGACCTCGAACAGCTCGTGAAAGAAGGGAAGTTTCGGGATGACTTATTTTATCGGCTCAATGTCGTGCGTATCACCTTGCCGTCGCTGGTGGAACGGCGGGAGGACATTCCGATGTTGGTGCATCACTTCTTGCAGAAATGCGCAGCGGGGGCGGCCCATGCAGTGCGCGGAGTGCTCCCGGAGACGATGACATTGTTGATGCAGCATCGGTGGCCCGGCAATGTGCGCGAGTTGGAAAATGCCATTGAGCGGGCTGTCTCGTTGAGTCACGGTCCCCTCCTCACGCCGGACGATCTGCCCGCATCACTGCACCGGACAGAGTTGCCGTCGAAGGACACCGCCGGAACAATTGATCACAGCGATGAGGGGGGTCTGACACTTGAGGAGATCGAGAAACGCCATCTCATCCGCGTGCTGAAAGAAACCAAGGGGAATAAAGTCAAAGCCTCTAAAATCCTCGGCATCGACCGGCGCACACTCTATCGGATGGCTGAACGGTTCGGGTTAGATCTTGGCGACGATGCCGAGAGCGGAGAGACCGAGTAGGAGACAAGCCCGGTCTGTCTGGTTTCTCTGGTCTATTTGGTCTATCTCGTGGGTTTGGTCTAACGAAACTAATCAAATGAACCAGATAGACCGAACAGACTAGACAGACTGGCTGGCTGACTTTTTTAGCAATCTGGCAGGAGGACGCGGCTGAGTTCGCGAAGAGCGGGGTCACGCGGCGTTACTGGTCTTCAATCTATAGACGAGATGGGTTTCAGTCTGCGAAACGCCGTCGATCTCGTGAATCCGGCTCAGCACCAACTGAGTCATGGCATCCTGGTCCGACACTTCCACCACCACAATGATATCCGGCTTGCCCCAGCAGGGGTCGATAGTCTTGATCTGCTTGATCCCGCACAGAGACCGAGTCACATCGCTTGTCCGTCCCGGATGTACATTGATAAACACGTAGGCCCGATCCGACACGACTCTCCCTCCATCGATTGGAGTGTGAATCGTGTTCGGCACCGCAGAAATAGCGGGCCGTTGGCCCACCTGGCGGGCGCCTGCCGCCTCTTTCACCGTAGAAGCACCCGCAGTCGGTGTGGTGCGTGTGACAGCGTCGGATTTAGGCTTCTTCATTCATAACCTCATTTCGGGGCAACAAGTACGTCGATAACAAATGAATCGGTCACGCTCGTGAGACTAGCTTCGAGGCCTCGCGGGTTCCCGATTCGGCCTTCAGGGTCGTACATAAAGCACAACAGCGTCCTGCAACAGCCGTAGGAACGATACCGTTCGGCGTCAATCCGAAGCTGATCGGTGAGGTCTTTGGCGTTGAGGCCGGGACGTGTCTTCTTCACGATCACCGCAAGACGACCGTCGTTCAGCAAGAGTGTCGTGCGCGGAGTTCCGCTTGAATAACTCGGCGTCCATTCATCTGTCTCGATGTTGTCGAATTGTATCCGTAAGAGTGCATGCAGCAAGTCTTGCGCATCGAACTCGTCTTCCACAGCTAACGTAGCTCGATATTCCCCACGAAGCCGCAACTGCCGAGCGACGGAGTGGAACCGATAACAGAGTGTCTTCACGCGTTCGACAGGGTCCGATCCTGCCTGGAAAGACTGCGGTGCGGGCTTCTGGTCCGAGAAGGAACCGGCCGGCACTGCGGGGTGCGACTGCGGCGGCGGAGGGACGGGAGGTATTTCCTGTTTCTGGGGCTGCAGGCCTGTGGAGGGAATTGAATGTACGATGGACGTCGTTGCGCCTCGCGGCGGCTGCAACAGCGTGCCTGCAAAGAACAGATCTTCCGGCACGGTCTGCGCCACTGGCGATGTCGGCTGCTGAGGCTCCGGGGCAACTCGAACTACCTGGTGCGGAGGCATCGGCGGCATCGCTGGTGCTGGCACGACTGCTGGAGTCGGAACTGCTGCAGGTAGAGATGTGGATGGTCTCAGAGATTCTGGCATTTGCCAAGGGTCTGAAAAAATCTGTGAGGCCGGAGGGAGCGGAGGTGGACTCGGTACGGCGATCGCTGGGGCCACACTACCGCCGGTAGCCATAGCCGCCGGCGGTGGCGTGATCGGTCCCGTCTGCGTCATAGCCATCTGAACCGTCGAAATTGATGCCGGCACTAAAGTCATCTGTGAACGTGGAGGTATTGTTGGAGTCGGCTTCGTTGCTGGGCTTTGTTGGGGAGGAGGGTCTTGTAAGTCTCGTTTCTTCTGCTCAATCATGGCAATAAGACTCTTGATCATGGCGATGCTCTGCCGCGCGTTCTCAGGGCTGTCCATGAGAAGTCTATCGTGCCGATGCTCTTGGTATTCAGGGGACTTTTCGCCGAACGTACGGCGGATGCACTCACGGAATTGCAACTCTGTTCTGGCTATTGCTGCCTCGACATACGGGAAACCTTCCCGGCCAAGGTCCTCCACCTGCGCAAGGAGTTCCTGGAGATTCCCGGCGCCACTGGTGAGCTCTTCAATCGTGGCGGCTTTGGAACGCGAACGGAACTGTTCTGATGGTTTTGCTCGTGCCATAGATGTGGGGAAAGTCTAGCCCAGCATCCACAACGTGACAAGAAAACATAAGAAAACAGACAGGGCGGATTAATGCCAACTGAAGAAGAATTGTAGTTCTTATTGACGATAATTGAAGCAGATATGAGGATGAGCGGTGTGAATTGGTGCCCCCGATACGAATTGAACGTACGACAAACGGTTTAGGAAACCGCTG
>CAZGYZ010000086.1:0-7934 GCA_964530675.1 uncultured Nitrospira sp.
GCGTACCTCTATACCCGCCTGCACATCACCACCTTGACTGATCTGGAACGGCTGGTGCGGTCGCACATGCTGCGCACCGTACCGGGATTCTCCGGATCGGAAGAACGGCTGCTGGAGGCGATCGCCGCCTCACAACAGCAGCCTTCCATTATGAAGCCCGAGGAAGCTCCTTAAAGATCTTCCAGGTCTTCAGCATCTCGACCGCTTTTTGGAGCTGCACATCCTGCTCAAGCGAGGGATCGCTGGAGATATCAGGAAGAGGAGAGGGAAGCGTCGTGCCGCTCTTCGGAACACCCTCTTCCGGTCCTTTGCCATTCTGAGCCGGTTGATCTTTCCCCGGTACGACCGTAGGCTTGGTCTGCTTCGGGTCCCCTTCCTTTTCACCGGCTTTCGGCTCGCCTGCCTTGGCGACAATAGTCGGTGGTTGGGCCTTCACGACAATATCAGGCGTAATACCGGTCGTCTGGATCGAACGCCCTTTCGGTGTGTAGTACTTTGCCGTCGTAAGACGAAGCCCGGACCCATCCCCCAGCGGGAGAATCGTTTGCACTGATCCCTTGCCGAACGAGGTCGTGCCGACAATCACCGCCCGCCCGTAGTCTTGTAATGCACCGGCCACGATCTCAGACGCACTGGCCGATCCTTCATTGATCAGAATAATCATGGGCGAATCGTCCATCTGATCTTTCCCCTTGGCGATCCACTCGTCCTTCTTACTTTCACGCCCTTTGGTATAGACCACTAGCTTGCCGCCTGGGAGAAACTGCTCGGAAACCTCAACGGACGCGGTCAGCAGTCCGCCGGGATTGTTGCGGAGGTCGAGGATCGTCGATTGGAGCTTTTGGTCTTTGAACTGCTTGAGCACTTTGCCCAGATCTCGCCCCGTCGATTCCTGAAATTGCGTCAGCCGAACGTACCCGATATTGTCCAATACCTTCGACTTCACGCTTTCAATCTTGATGGTATCGCGGATCAGCGTAAATTGGAGAGGATCAGGAGTTCCCTCCCGTTGAATCGTCAAGTTGATCTTCGATCCCTTGGGGCCACGCATCTTCTGAACCGCATCCATCAACGTGAGGTCTTTGGTCGGCTCGTCGTTCACCTTGATAATGAAATCGCCTGGCTTGATGCCCGCTCGATAGGCCGGCGTACCCTCGATGGGCGCGATCACCGCCAAGCGGTTCTCCTTTACCCCAATCTGGATACCGACACCCCCAAACTCGCCCTTCGTTTCAACCTGCATTTCCTTGAACATCTCCGGCGTCATGTAGGCCGAATGCGGATCGAGGGTCGACAGCATGCCACGAATGGCACCCTGGACGAGATCCTTCACTTTCGTTTCATCGACGTAACTCTTCTGAACCTGGGTCAACACCTCGGAGAACGTCTTCAGTTCTTCGTAGGTTTCCGTGGCATGTCCGGTCCGTTCCCACCCCTTACCGAGGAGCACGCCCACAACTAACGCCACCACGACCATCGGGCCTAACATCCAGAATCGTCGTTTGGGATTCTGATCCATAATTACTATCCTTTCCTCTTCCCGTTCCCGATCCCTACCGCCTCGCCAACCATTGGAGAGGATCAACCGGTTCTGCCCCATGGCGCAACTCAAAGTATAAAGTATTTTCACCCGTCATGCCTGTGTCGCCTGATTCACCGATCGCTTGCCCGGCATCCACCTGCGTCCCCACTGTTGCCAGTATCCTCGACGCATGAGCATACAACGAAAAGAACCCATTCGCGTGATCAAGGATTATAACGAGTCCATATCCTTTCAACCAGTCTGCGTAGACAACGGACCCCGGCATCACCGCGTGGATGGCGCTCCCCTCAACCGTCTTTATTTCGATCCCTCTACGCTGTACATAGGTATTGAAGGTCGGATGTTTCTGACGACCAAAGAGGGAGACAACGCTCCCTTCAGCTGGCCACGGCAGTCCGCCCTTCCCCCCGTGAGGAACGATCCCCCCGATCGGGGGCCGAACCGCGGCCGCGCGGCGGCGCTGTTCCATTTCTCGCAACAGACTGTCGATGCGCGATGCAGACCGTTCTAACTCTTGGAGGGCATGCTC
Organism: uncultured Nitrospira sp.; assembly: GCA_964530675.1. GTDB lineage: Bacteria > Nitrospirota > Nitrospiria > Nitrospirales > Nitrospiraceae > Palsa-1315. The sequence continues at coordinate 2,073 of CAZGYZ010000086.1, forward strand.
GTAGGACTCTTTTGCCTGAGTGATCTTGGCAAGATAGACCTTCTTTTCTCTCTTGACCGCTTTTATCTCGGCCAACTGCTTCTCAGTGCTTTGCTTGTACGACAACATCCCGATGCGCGCCTCTTCCCGCTGCCGCTCCGCCTGCTCCATATGGGTCATATCGGCTCGGAATGTACCCATGAGGGCATAATCCCGTTCAGATACGGACGAGAGATACTGGAGACGGCGTTGGAAATCGCCATAGGAGTCCGAGGCAAGCAAGATTTTCCAATATCCAAAACGGCCCTCCATGTACTGCACCCGCAGCCGAGCCAGAATGGCGTCCTGACGTTCCCGCACACTAGCACGCAAACCGGCGAGTTGTGTATTGATTTCCTCTATCTCTTGGTCCTTCTTCCTCAACTTTCGGCTAATCTCCTGATGCGTTTGCCGGTAGTGCACCACGCGTTCGTCGAGTGTCTGAATCCCCTGCAAGAGAGACTCTCGCTTTTTCCCCGCTTCATCGGCCTGCTTACGTGTCTCCTCAATCTGACCTTTAAGTTGGTCGAGGGCCTTGCGCTCTTTCTCAATCTTGTCGGTGATTGGATCGGCGCCCGCAACTGTCGGCCAGGGGAAGCCCATCAACCCCAAGATCATGATTCCGATCCTGATCTCCCTCGAACACCTCACTCCTTGGCCTCGCCGAAACGCCGTATCGACACGAAACTGCCTGCAAACCCAAGCCCCATCCCCACCGCAACCAGGGCAAGACAGACTGACGGGGGAAAGAATGCCATGAAGTTCTCAATCCCGGCAAACCGTCCCGTCGTTCGCATTTGCTGCCGAAACAATTCGTACATGACCTTGAGCATGACAAGCGAAAGCGTGCTGCCCAGGGCGCCAAGCACGGCGCCCTCTAGAAGATAGGGGATGCGGATAAAGCTGGTCGTCGCCCCGATGAGACGTAAAATGGCAATCTCATCCCGCCGGGCGAACAGTGTGAGACGAATCGTATTGGCGATAATGGTGACCGCTGCTGCGGAGAGAATGACACCGATGCCGATGGCGACCAACTCAATCGATCGAATCACCGTCGCGAGGGCGTCGATCCAGTCCTGATTATAGTCGACCTTGGAAACGCCGGAGACCTGCCTGACCCGTTCCGCCCATCGCTTGACTGCGTCCGGCGAACGGAACAACGGACTGAGCGCAACAACGAAGGAGGCGGGCAAGGGATTCTGGCCCAGCCCCTCAAGCAGGTGCGACTCTGAAGGAAATTGCGCCTTGAACTCTCCCAACGCCTGCTCTTTCGAGATGAACAGCAATGAGGCAATGGCGCGATCGCCCCGCAACTGCCGCTCTACCTCAGCGACCGAATCGGAGGCGAGCCGTTCATCGAGATACACCATGATTTTGATATCGTCTTGAAGCCATCCCGCCGCCGCCCGCAGATTGACGTAGAGCAGCAAGAAGACGCCGACACAGGCCAATGTAAAGGTCGTGGTCAAGATGGCGACCATCGTCGTCGTCCGGTTGGTCCACATATTGACCCAGGATTCTCTGAGGAGATACGAAAACGTCCTCATCCCAGCACCCGCTCTTCCGGCAGCAACCGTCCCTGAGACAAGGTGAGCACCCGCCGATTCACTAGCGCCATGACCTGAGGATCATGCGTCGCCACCACGACTGTAGTGCCACGCGCGTTAATGAGTTTAAAGAGTTCAATGATCTCGGACGTCAGGGCAGGGTCTAAATTTCCGGTCGGTTCATCCGCCAACAGGACGACCGGACCATTCACAATCGCACGCGCGATGCACACCCGCTGCTGCTCCCCTGTCGAGAGGCCCGCAGGAAGCTGATCCCGCTTGTGTTCGACACCGACCGCCCGTAATGCCTCCGTGACTTTCCGGCGAATGTCGGCAGAAGACGCTCCTTGCACCAGCAAGGGCAGTGCCACATTGTCGAAAACAGACTTCTTCGGCAACAGCCGAAAGTCTTGAAACACCGTTCCCACCTTGCGGCGCAGATATGGAACATCGGACCTCTTGAGCATCGTCACGTTTTTCTGATGGACAAAGATCTCTCCCTTATCGGGCCGTTCGGCCCCGATGAGCATGCGCAATAGCGTCGACTTACCCGCTCCACTGGGCCCCATGAGAAGGACAAATTCTCCCTTGCCGATCTCGAGGGTGACGTCCGAGAGCGCCGGGCGCTGATCATACTGTTTCGAAACGTGGCTTAATCGAATCATTCTGGCCTACCAGCGGAGATCGTCTCCGGACACTTCGAAGGCGTTTTGAATATGCTCGATCTGCGAACCGACGGTATCCGTGCCTTGCAGCAAGACGACATCGAATCTGCATAGCCGATCTTTGATGTGGTGACGAGCCAAATACTGCGCCGCCAGGCGGATCAACTTCTCCTGCTTCCGTTGATGGACCGCATGGATGGCTCCGCCGAATGCGTCGGTTCGACGCGCCTTTACCTCGACAAAGACCAGTACCTGACCGTCTTCAGCCACTACATCCAGCTCCCCCACCGACGAACGCAGATTGCGGGCCACGATCCGATAGCCCTTATGCCGCAGATACTCCTCTGCAGCCGATTCCCCTTCTTGACCTAGCCGTCTCCGGGGATCGAGAGTGCTCACCGGCTCATCCGTAGAGATTCGTCAGAGGCGGTATGCGAGAGGGACCGCCTGCGTCGCTACTGCCGCTCAAGATTTGTGCAACTGGAGCAAACGTGCGCCGATGAATCGCGCAGGGGCCATATTGCGCGAGCCGCTGCAAATGCTCTTCCGTCCCATACCCTTTATGGGAAAGAAAATTATAGTCTGGATAGGCATGATGGTACCGCACCATCATGCGATCGCGCGTGACTTTGGCCACAATCGACGCGGCAGCAATCGAGATCGACAGCATATCACCCTTAATGATAGAGCGTGAAGGAATGGCGAGATGCGACAACGTGACCGCATCGATTAACAGGTAGTCCGCCGGGAGAGTCAATGATGCCAGCGCGCGACGCATGGCCAGGCGAGTTGCTTCTAAAATATTGACGCGGTCGATCTCCTGCTCTGTGGCAATCCCGACAGCAACCGCGCGAGCCCGCCGGACAATCACCTCATAGAGCCGCGCACGTTCAGACTCAGAGATTTGTTTGGAATCGTCGATACCGACCAAGCGGCAACGAGTGGGCAGGATCACCGCCGCCGCGACGACAGGGCCGGCCAGAGGGCCCCGTCCGGCTTCATCCAGACCGGCGATACGGCGATAGCCGCGCCGCCGGGCTTCCAATTCAAACTCGTCGGTAGGTCCCACGGTGTGGCCCCGCGATACTTCCGTTGAAAGGGCACCAGACAGTCGTGGATGGCAGAACCAGGGAATGAGACTGGCAGGATGCTGAAAAAGTCCGCCAGCCAGTCTTGTTCATTTGGTCTGTCTTGTTTGTCTCGTTTTTTGGTTGAACGAAACTAACTAGATGAACCAAATCAACCAGATGAACCAAACAGACCACCCGAAAAGGACGGCCATTTTGAGCATCCTGCGGGATGGTTTTTCCGCAACCTGCTAGGCCTTCGAAGCCGCGGCGGCTCCGGCCGGCTCTTCGGCCTTACGGGTGACCCCGGGCTGCCCCTTCACGCTCGCGACAAACTCTCGATCTTCGACCTTGGCAAATTTGCCCTTCTTCCCTCGGAGGTAATATAGCTTGGCCCGGCGCACCTTACCTTGACGCATGACCTCGACGCGCGTGACGATCGGCGAGTGGAGCGGGAAAATTCGTTCCACACCGACGCCGTAGGAGACTTTGCGCACCGTAAAGGTCTCTGTGTTCAGCAACCCTTTACGAGCGATTACCGCGCCTTCAAACACCTGAATGCGCTCTTTTTCCCCTTCCACCACTTTCACATGCACGCGGACGGTGTCCCCAATTTCAAAACTTGGCGCCGACTTCTTCGTAAAAGATTGTTGAATACGTTCTAACCGATTCATGAGACTACCCCTTCCTCCCCACATCGAACAGGCATGCCAGCCACGCCTTCACGAGTAAGTTCGTCTAGCAATTGTTGATCTTCGAGACTCAAGACCCGATCTTGCAAAAGATCCGGCCGTCTCTGATAGGTACTTCGCAGGGCTTCCTTCCGACGCCACAGACGAATGGCCTCGTGATGTCCTGAAAGCAAAACATCCGGTACTGGTACTCCTCGAACTTCCGCCGGTCTCGTATAATGCGGATATTCGAGCAACCCCTCCGTGAACGACTCTTCCACGATCGACTCAGGATCACCCAACACACCGGGAACCAAACGGGCTGCGGCATCGATGAGCAGCAGCGCCGGCAACTCGCCTCCGGTCAATACATAATCCCCGACGGAAATTTCTTCCGGATGCAAGGCCAATCGCACCCGTTCATCGACTCCCTCGTAATGGCCACAAAGAATGACGAGTCGACGTTGGTCGGCCGCCAAATTTTTCGCATAGGCCTGCGTGAACGGGCGACCGTGCGGGGAGGGAAACAGCAAGCGGATCTGTTCGCCAGCCCTTGTATAGTCGGCCTGAATCTCTTCTACTGCGCGCAAGATGGGCTCAGCCTTCATCACCATCCCCGCCCCTCCGCCATAGGGCACGTCGTCCGCCACCTTGTGGCGATCGAGCGTATAGTCGCGCAAGTTGTGTACGCGAATGTGCAACAGACCTTTTTCCTGCGCCCGTTTGAGAATACTCTGGCCGAGCACCGGTGCCACCATGTCGGGAAACAGGGTCAGAATGTCACAGCGCATGGCGATCCTCAACCAGGTCATCGATCCCGCGAACCATCATCCGACGGCGCTGGAGATCCACCGAGGTCACAAAGTTCTTCGCGGCCGGAATGAGGACTTCCTCCGCCCCCTTGCGAACGACGAAGACACGATTGTCCGGTATCTCCAAAATCGCCTCCAGCACTCCGACCTCGTCCCCCCGCTCGTTCTCAACCGTCATCCCGATGAGGTCGCACTCAAAGTACACGTCCGCATCCAACACCGCCGCTGAAGAACGCGGTGCTTGGATCAATCCCCCGCGCAACGCCCCGGCTTCCTCCGGCGTCGTCACGCCGGCAAGCCCCATGATGTAGGTCGAACCGGCGCGCCGAACATGCGTCACAGTCTTTTCGACCATCTGCCCCGTTGGATCCAAGACATGTACCTGCTTCAGACGCTCCAACCGGCCAGGCACATCGCTCAACGATCGCACTTTGAATTCGCCTCGCACACCAAAATGGCGCTCGATCTTGCCAATCGTGACAAAATCTGCCTGAGCCGTGGCCACAGACTAGGCGACCTTCTTTTTCGCTGCTTTCTCTGCCTCAAACGCCTTCCAGACGCCACAACGGCGGAGCAGGGTCTTGACCGTGACGGTCGGCTGAGCGCCCTGGCGTAACCAGCTCAACACTCGCTCCTGCTTCAACTCCGGCAGACCAGCCTCTTTCAAGGGATCGAAGATCCCAAGAATTTCCAGGAACCGCCCGTCGCGCGGCTTCCGGGAATCCGCTGCCACGACGCGGTAGAGCGGTCGCTTGTGTCGTCCTGTCCTCGTCAATCTCAAATGAACAGCCACTAGAATCCTCCTCCTGTACGAAACATCCGTATGATGGTATCAACCCTTACCTGGAGCGCATCAGTTGCGCAAGTTGCCTGCGCCCTCCAGACCCTGCCATAACCTTGGCGATTTTCCTCGCCGAGAGAAACTGTTTAATCAATCGATTCACTTCTTCCACCTTCGTCCCGCTTCCACGGGCAATCCGCTTTTTTCTACTTCCATTGATGACCGTATGATCGCGCCGCTCGCGTACCGTCATCGAGTCGATCATCGCCGTGACTCGTTTCATCTCTCGCTCCGGTACCTG
>CAZGYZ010000087.1:0-7899 GCA_964530675.1 uncultured Nitrospira sp.
ACCCTGCGGAGTGCGTTGGAACAGTCGCTCAATGTGCCGGCGGTGCAGGCGGCCAAAACCGTGGGAACAAAGTCGATCGTGCAGCTGCTGCACCGGCTTGGCGTGACGAGCACGATTGGCAACGATCTTTCGTCGGTGGCCTTGGGCAGTTCGTCTGTGTCCTTAATGGAGATCACTGCGGCGTATGGAGCAATCGCCAACGGAGGGATTGCCGTCAAGCCGACTACGGTGCGGTCGACCAGGGACCGACTGGGTGACGTTGTGTGGACTGGCGTGCCGGATCGGCAACAGGCGGCCTCACCTCAAGGGGCTTATGTGTTGACGTCTCTGCTCGAAGGCGTCATCCAGCGGGGCACGGCGAGCAAAGCCAAAGTGCTCGGGCTGCAAGGCACGGTGGCCGGGAAAACCGGGACAACCGACGGTTATCGCGATGCCTGGTTCGTCGGCTACACGTCCGACGTGGTGATCGGGGTCTGGGTGGGATTCGACGATGAACGGGCCTTGCGCCTCACGGGATCGCAGGCAGCTTTACCGATTTGGATGGATCTCGCGCAACGAATTATCCCGCCCACTGTTCCCGCATTCGTCAAGCCGCCTGGCGTGGTCACCCGCGACATCGATCCGAAGACCGGGCAGTTGGCCACGTCTCAGTGTCCCGAACAAGTGTCCGAGGTGTTCATCGAGGGTACGGAACCCGTCGTCTATTGTGAGGTGCATGGAGGGGGAATATGGGAACGGCTCCGGCGTACTTTTGGATTCTCCTAGGACTCACTAAGAGGAATAGTGTAAGCTGTCCAGAACGATCGTGCATGAAGGGGGGATAATGTATGAAAAGTAATAGCTTTGCCGCAGATGACAACATTACCCTTTTAGCCAAAGGGGTGGTGTTGAAAGGCGAGATCCATGTTGAAGGGACGGTGAGGATCGATGGCCGCCTCGACGGCGACATTCAGACCAAGGGTCAAGTCATCATCGGGGAAGATGGATTGGTGCAGGGAACGATTACGGCCGGCACGGTGATCAGCAGCGGCCGCATCAAGGCAAAGGTGATGGCGGACGAGCGAGTCCAGCTGATGAAGACGGCCACGCTCATCGGAGAAGTTCTTACACCGGTGCTCATCATAGAAGAAGGCGCGAAGCTTCAAGGTGTGATGGACATGGGGGTGACCCCCTGGGAAGAAGCGCCTCCGAAGTTGTTGGACAACGTCAGCGATCTCTCCGCACATCGGGCTAAGCAGGTTGTGGTGCTTGATAAATAAAAAATCCTGTGGCGACGCGCACCGATAGGTCTGCCGGTTCTCTCCTGTTCATATCCGATCCATGACGAAGCCGCAGCTCTTCACTGCCGTGTTCTTTACGCTCCTTCTGTTGCTCCTGTATCAGATCGCCCTGATGTTTCGGCCGTTTCTTTTCCCCGTCCTCTGGGCCGCGCTCCTTGCCCATCTCACGTATCCGCTCCATGTGCGGCTCACATCGTTCGCTCGTGGCCGGGAGATGGTGTCGGCCTCCTGTCTGACTCTCTTGGTTCTGGCTCTCGTGGTCATTCCGATTTCAATGATGGGAGTGTTGTTGGCGCGCGAAGCCAGTACGGCTGAACAGACCATTCGCGAGTGGATCGCGAGCGGGGCGCTCCAAAAGCTGCCCGATCAATTACGCGCGTGGCCGGTCATCGGTGGACTCCTTCAGCAATTCAAGGGCAGCGCATTATTAACCCCTGATTCCCTGGAACAGGGGCTTCTCGCGTCCGCGACGTTCCTGAGCCGTTTCTTTCTTGACCAGGTCGGCGATCTGCTGAAGAACGTCTTTCTGCTGGTGACGGATTTCTTTCTCATGCTGTTTGCTCTGTTTTTTCTTTTCAAGGATGGCAAGCGATGGCTGGCCACTCTCCAGGACGTGATTCCGCTGGATGCGTCCCATAAGCAGCGAATCGTGGATCGCATGGATCAAACTATTCGGGCTGTGGTGAAAGGAATAGGAGTGACCGCGATCGTTCAAGGTTTCCTGGCAGGACTGGCGTATCTGGTTCTCGGCATGCCATTCCCCGTCGTACTGACGGCGGTGACGGTGATCCTTGCGCCGCTTCCCTTCGGCGGAACGGCATTGGTGTGGGGGCCGGTCGTGCTCTATTTCCTTTCGGTCGGTCCGCTGTGGAAAGCGCTGGCCATGTTGGGCTGGGGAATTGGGGTAGTGTCGATGATCGATCAGTTTCTTCGGCCCTGGTTGATCGGGCAGGCGGTTCAGATACCGGTGCTCTTCCTTGTGTTCAGCGTTCTCGGAGGGCTGGCGCTCTACGGCCTCATCGGGCTCTTCGTCGGACCGGTTCTGGTGAGTCTGTTGATGACCATCGTGCAGATCTACCGCGAGGAATATCACAACACTGAAACCGCTCCACCTGCCGATCCCGCCACACCGTCGTAACCATTTTGTCAATAGTCATTGGTCAATAGTCAACGGTTATTGGGAAGACGGTCGTTATTCCCTCCAGTGACCTGTGACCATTGATGAATGACCGCCGCCGCTATTCCAGCGGAATGGTGATAGCGATCCCGCCCATCACATCGTTGAGCTTAAAGTCCCGTTTCGGGCTGAGCAGATGACCGTTGTGGCAGTCGACACAGGCCGATGAGACGGCGAGGTCTGGATAGATGGCCTGAAAGTATTGTTGGCGGCCACTGGTCACGATTCCGGTGACCGGCAGGTTGGGATTCTTTCGAAGAGACTCCAACGCGTTGCGTTCCAGGTCGCTCGCCGGAGCGTTGCGCTTGTAAATAGGCCAGAGACCGATCAGTCGATACCGGATCCCGCTTCCGTTCTCGGCTGCTAATTTGCCCGAATGCTGAAGAAACTGGGCAGGCAACATGAGGGCATTCTCTTGCTCCCAATGTTCAGACGCAGTGGTCACGCCTTTTGCCTGGAGTCGATTGACGATTTCCGTCGTGTAGAGCGTGCGATCCGCCTTGATGACGGCATAAATATAGGCCGCCACTTTTTCCGGAGGAATGCCGGGCGATCCCGACCGTTCTTTTGCGGAGAGGGAGTAGGGCTCCCACCACAGCGCAAAAATTAGGACTGAGAGGGCTGCGGTGTAGAGCGAGACGTTGACTCGGTGCATGAAGCCTCCTGTGTGGGCGGCAGAAAAGGAATGACCGGCAGGGTCACGATACAGGAGGTGCCGCTTCCTTCCTGGCTCTCAATTCTGATATCCCCTCCGAATTTCTTGATGATCCGGCGTGCGACGGTCAGCCCAAGCCCAGATCCTTCGCCTTGTCCCTTGGTGGTAAAGAACGGATCGAAAACTTTTGACAGATGCTGCTTCGGAATGCCGGGGCCTGAATCCCCTATCGTGATCACGGCGGATGTACCGGTCAGGGCCGTCGAGAGACATAAGATACCCCGGCCTTTCATCGCTTGAATGGCATTCATCAATAGGTTTGTGAAGGCCTGTCTCAGTTGGTCTGGGAGGGCCAGGACACATGTGTCTCCTGCGTAGGTTCTCTCAATCGTAAGTCCTGAGGCGTCCATGCTGCCGGTAATTATCGCGATGGCCTGATCGATCTCCCGTTCGAGGTGAACCGGCTGTCGCTGGTCCGATGTTTCGCGAGCAGTGACGCCGGTGAAGTCTCGAATAATATCGGCCATCCGACGGCCATGCTGGACGATGTCACGGGCATAGGATCTGACGCGGTCGAGATCGGCTTCTTCTCCGATGGCTTCTCCCAGTCCGAGAATTCCGAAGAGTGGATTATTCAACTCATGTCCGATTCCGGCTGTGAGGGTTCCAAGGCTGCCTGATTTCTCGGCCTGGATGAGTTGGTCTTGGAGACGGCTGTCGTCAGTCGTGTCCCTGAAGACAAGGCCGATCCGATCCTCTCCCTGGTTTCTTCCTGCCATGTGGAACCACTGATAGTGATACCGTCGGGAGCCAATCTGAATCTCCTGTTGGTTGCTTGGCTTTTCTGTCCCTATCACGGGGGCCAACGGATCGCGGGGGCGGCTGACGGCAGCGGTATCCACTATTCCGGATCCAGTCGCGACCTGTTCACCGCTCCGTGCAAGTCGGAATTCATTTCGCAGGTGTTTCCGTGCAGCGGCATCGACGGGGAGTATGTCGAATAAAGGGATTGATTTCGTCGAATCAATGGCCTGAAAAGAATTGCGCCCGACCCGGTTGATGTACTGCACCTGTTCGTCTTGGTTGACCATGATAATCGGGGTTGGAACTGCATCCAGTATTTGGTCTGTCGAGTGAAGTAGGGACTCCACTTGTTGGGTTTTGAAGGCCACTTGGTCGGTCAGACCTGCAAAGGCGGCTTCCAGTTGGCGATTCATTCGATTGAGTTCGTTAGCCAGATCTTGCAGTTCGTCGCCGGTCTGAACGTCGATGGGCTGTCGAAGCTCACCTCGCCCGATCAATTGTGCCGCTGCCTGTAATTGGCGCACCGGCTTGACGATACGATGGGCCGCAAGGTAGCCGAGGGATGTCATCAATCCGACGGCGATGAGACTGAAGACGGTCATCCAAATGAGAAGGTGACGAATCGGGGCAAAGAGTTCGTCGGAGGACTGCCACACGAAGGTGTGCCAGGAGCCTTTGCCCAGATCGTCATTGGTGGCACGGCTGGTTTCGGGCACCGGGGCGAATCCGATCAGCGAAGTCGATTGTCCGCCGTGGCCATCGCTTGGAGCACTGACCCAGCCAGGCTGAAGAGGCGTGACCAGGGGAACGAGCTGCGCATCGGAGAGAGGGACGCCGGTCGGCAGAATGGGGCAACTCATGACGATACCGCGATGGTCGATCAGCATCACATGGCCGGTCTTGCCGAAGCGAATGGGGGAGATCGAGGGCGAGATCAGCTCTTTGGCGTCGATCACGCGATGGAGCACGCCGACTGTTCCATATCGGATGCGATCCATAATGGGAAGCGAGATGCTGATGACATAGCTCTGGGCGCGTTCATCGAAGTGCACATCTTCGATGAAGAGCTGGCCGATTCCGCGATGGGAGGCGCCTTTCCACCAGGCCGTGTCTTTATTGGCAAAGGGAGGTAGTGTGGTCAACGCGGCAACCAGGTTGCCCTCCACGTCAGTGATGTAGAGCATCTTGGTGGCAGCCCGGACCACTTGCGGTATCAGTTGATCGGCTTCGCTCTTGGCTCCCGAGAGATACTCTTGAAGAAGGCCGGCCATTTTGTTTCCCGTGATGGCCTGGACTGCCGCCGGGTCTTTGGTTTCCCAGCCATTCTTGGCTCTGTCCACCGTCCGGCGGCGCTCATCTTCCGTCATGTCCTGCAGGGCATCGCGCCGTTGCTCAAGTGCGAGGATAATCGAGGGGTCTGCCGCAATCCGTGAGGTCCTGCCGACTTCATCCGACATCAGGAGATCGACTTTCCGCGCCGTCTCCTCGGCCAGGGCTTTGAAGCTTTCGCCGTTGACGACCTGGATTTCGCGGGAGCCTTGCCAGAAAGCGAGACCGAGACCCACCATGAGGGGCACGATCCCCACGAGCAACATGGACAGAATCAGTTTGAATTGGAGCCCCCACCTCGTGTCAGCGCGAGGCGCGGGACTTGCGGGATTCATAACAGTGATCCTTGTCCTGCCGGCTCGGCGTTGGGGAAAGTCAAGGTAAAGGTCGTTCCCTGGTCGATTCGGCTGTCGACGGCAATCGTGCCGTGCATTTTGTTGACGATGGTTTTGACGTTATAGAGTCCCAGCCCTGTGCCTTTGCCGGGGGCCTTTGTCGTAAAGAACGGCTCGAAAATCTCGGGGATTTTATCTGGGGCAATGCCGGATCCCGTATCGGAGATTCTGATGTCGACCTGTCCGTCGTGGACGGTGGTCTCGATCGTCAGCGTGCCGCCGCTATGCTCCATGGCATGGACCGCATTGGTGATGAGGTTGACGAGGACGTGCAGTAACTCATCCGGATTGCCCTTGACGGCAGCGTCAGGCTGGTACTGTTTGATCATTTCAATATCGTGAAAACTCGATGCGTAGCGTGCGATTTTCAGCGCCTCGTCCAGCTTTCCGTTGACAGGCACCAGTACATCTTCGTGAGGGGATGCGCGCCGCGAGTAGCGGGTGAGATCTCGACAGATGGCGCTCGTTCGTTTGACGGCTTCAATAATCTCATGGGCTTGCTCATGGACGGCGGTCAGATCGCGTTCCTCTGTGAGGTTTTCTGCCAGGCCCAAAATGAGTTGCAGGGGGTTGTTGATATCATGCGCGATTCCCGCAGCAAATGAGCCGATTCCCGCAAGCTTTTCTGACTGGAGGAGTTCGGCTTCGAGCTTGGATTCATGCTGAATCAGTGTCCACAGCAAGTGGGAGGCGGATCCACCGAGGATGTCTGCTGCAGGAGGTTTGTGGCCATGCAAGTACGTCTCCATCTTCGGATCGCCCGTGACATCCAAAATCAGTCCCGCGCCATGGTTGCTGATCAGGTCCGGCACATCGGTGGTCACGGAAATCCCAAGTTCACGTGCGCGTTCCAGTCCTGGTGCTGCAGGATTACGATCTGCAATGCCGACGATCTTAATCGTCGGGATGTGGTGCAGCAGATCTACCAGCGCGCGGCCGCCGCGACCTGCTCCCAGAATGGCGACTTTGGTATGGTCAGAGTGTTCCATTCGGATCTGCTCCATCTTGGGGAGTTATGACCCTAGGAGCCTGCGGAAAAACTATTGGGGCACGTCCGGTCTGTCTGGTTATTTGGTTTGTTTTGTCTGTCTGGTTGATTTGGTTCATCGCTTAGTTTCGTTCAACCAAAAAACCAAACAAACCAAACAGACCGGATAGACCAGACCGACCAGACAGACCAAATGAACAAGACAGGATCACAGCTTTGCTAGCTCCCGTTGTTCCAGGGCTCGCGCAACTGCTGCTCTCAGCTTTTCTCCTTCGACCGGCTTGACGAGGTAATCTACCACCCCTTGCCGGAGGAACGATGTTGCCATATCGGTATCCGGAAAGCCGGTCAGCACGATGAGCGGGACGCGAGGGTAGTTGCTCCTGAAGTAGGCGATGGCTTCTGCTCCATTAATTTTTGGCATCCGAATGTCGCAGATCACGACGTCGAGGAGGAGCCGGTTTTCGCCGGAATTGATAACTTCGATCGCCTTCTCACCGTTTTCCGCTTCAAGGACTTCATAGCCGGCCTTCTGCAGTGTCATCTTCACGACTCTGCGAATGTCAGGCTCGTCATCAACCACCAGCACTCGTCCCTCGCAGGCTTCTCCCCCGACGAAAAACCCTGATTTGAATTCACTCATGACACCCTCCTTGGTTAAATAGGTAAATGTTGTTGCGTCATGGTCGGCTCACCTGTGCTTGTCACATGTAAAGCGCAATGCCCGTGCCAGCATGGCCATGCGGCAATGGCCCAAGTTTCCCAGTAAAGAGGTGTCTTGTCGTGATGAGACGCAGGAAGACATGGTGGCTATCCACCAGCCTGTGCTGAAATCCACCACCAGCGCCAGAGGGCGTGACGCGCTAGACAGGCAAGAAAGGCGTGACTCGAAGTTCGAAGTTCCGGGTTCGAAGTTCCAAAAACCTCGGACCCTCGCTCGGCTTGCCTGTCCCGCCAGTCTCGCTCGTCCCGCCGTGAGCCTTGGCGGGCTCGAATTGCCTTTGGGCTTAAGGCTGGAGTATTCTGACAATGAAGTGAGATCGGAGGGGTTATGATTACGCCGGATGTACTGACGGAATATGTGCGCCGGACGATGCCGGATGCTGCAGTGACGGTTTCGGACAGAACCGGGACGATGGATCATCTCAAAGTGGTGGTGATCTCAGCTGCCTTCGCAGGAAAGAATCTGCTGGATCGACATCGCCTGATCTACCAAGCGTTGGATGCTCCAATGAAAGACGGGCGGATTCATGCTCTCGAAATCACCGCTA
>CAZGYZ010000088.1:0-7651 GCA_964530675.1 uncultured Nitrospira sp.
AGCCTCATTTAGGTAGAGTATGACCGTGTCCTACCGGGGAGGCAGCTACGATGAGTACTCCCTTTCCTCCTCCGCTTCGTGAAGCCGCGAGGCTTTCCGCACTCTATCGGTATGAGATTCTCGATACACCTCCGGAAAAGGAACTGGATGATCTCGTTCAGCTGGCAGCCTATATCTGCAACACTCCCATTTCACTGATCAGTCTGGTCGATTCGGATCGCCAGTGGTTCAAATCGAAAATCGGCCTGACCGCCACGGAAACCAGCCGGTATATTGCGTTCTGCTCCCATACCATTCTTGAAGACGACCTTCTGATCGTGCCGGATGCACTTGCGGACGAACGGTTCGCGAACAATCCGCTGGTGACAGGCGATCCGCATGTCCGATTCTACTGCGGCGCGCCGTTGATCACCCCAGACGGGTATCGAATCGGGGCGCTTAACGTCATCGATCATGTCCCCAGGGAGTTGTCGGCAGAGCAACTGGAGGCGATTCGGGTGCTCAGCCGCCAGGTGATGGACCATTTGATCCTGGACCGTGCGCACCGCGAGCTGATCCAGACTGTCAAAGAACGGCAGCGGGCGGAAGGGGCACTCCGGACGAGCGAAGCGAAGTTCAGAACGTTGAGCGAGACGACCTCGTCAGGAATCTACGTTTACAGCGGGGGCCGTTTTCTCTACGCCAATCCGGCAGCCACGACGATCACCGGCTACAGGCTGGATGAGCTGCTCACCATGTCCTTGTGGGATCTTGTCCATCCTGACTTCCAGGAACTGTTGCAAGCGCGTGTGCAGGCGCTTCAACAGGGCGACGACGGTCAGGCTCGACTCGAATTCAAAATCGTCCGCAAAGACGGCCAGGAGCGCTGGCTGGACTTCACGACGGCGACCATCGACTACGGTGGCCAGCCGGCCCAGCTGGCCACCGGATACGACATCACCAAGCGCAAACAAGGTGAGGTATCGCTGAAAATCCAGAGCCGCATACTCGAACTAATTGCCGTTGGCACTCCACTCCGAGAAACCCTCGATACGCTGGTCCGTTCCATCGAAGCACAGTCAGACGGCATGCTCGCCTCCATCCTGCTGCTCGATGCCGATGGCGTGCATGTGCGGCGCGGCGCGGCGCCCAGCTTGCCGGAAAGTTTTATTCGGGCCATCGACGGTCAGCCCATTGGCCCAAGTGCCGGCTCGTGCGGCACAGCGGCATTCCGGCGTGAGGTGGTCATCGTCGAAGACATCGCTACCGATCCGCTATGGATAAATTACCGTGACCACGCATTGCCGCATGGCCTGCACGCCTGCTGGTCTACACCCATCTTCGACACGCAAGGGCTCGTGCTCGGCACGTTTGCCCTCTACTTCCGTACGCCCGGACGGCCCACCGCGCGCCATATCAGATTGGTCGGAATGGCCACCCACATCGCCGCGATTGCGATCGATCGCGATAAGAAAATGGAGATGCTGGTTGAACGGGAAGCGCTTATGCGTCTCTTCATCCAAAACAGCCCGGCCGCGTTGGCCATGTTCGATCGCGACATGCGGTATCTGACCGTCAGTCGGCGCTGGATGACCGATTTTAAACTGGGCGATGGGCCGCTCACCGGACGGAGCCACTACGAGGTGTTCCCGGACCTCCCTCAACGCTGGAAGGAAATTCATCGGCGGTGCCTGGCTGGCGCGGTCGAGGAGAGCGAGGAGGATATCTTTGTCCATGCCGACGGTCGTACGGACTGGCTCCGGTGGAAAATCGTCCCCTGGCGAACAGCCAGTGGCGGCATCGGAGGCATTGTAATCTTCACGGAAGATATCACCGACCGCAAGCAGTCCGAGGCGGCATTGCGCCGGAACGGGGAGCGGTTGCAGCAGGCATTGGCCGACGCATCGGATCGCGAGCGCCTGCTTCAGGCGATCTTCGACTCAGAACCTGAATGTGTGAAGCTCCTGGATGCGCAAGGCATGTTGTTGTCGATGAACCGGGCTGGGCTGGAGATGTTGGAGGCCGACTCTTTCTCTCAGCTCAAGAACCACAGTATCTATCCGTTGGTTACGGAGGAATATCGTGAGCCATTTCGGAGGTTGACCGAGGCGGTGTTTCAGAACGAATCCGGCAGCCTCGAATTCGAAATGGTGGGACTGAAAGGCACCAGGCGAATTCTGGAAACGCATGCTTGTCCGCTCCGTGACCAGAAGGGGGCGGTGCAGGCGTTGCTGGGGATCACCCGCGATATCACCGATAAAAGGCGGGTAGACGAAGCGCTACGGGTGAGCGAGGCGCGCTTGCAAGCCATTCTTGACAACAGTCCTCTGATAGTTTTCTTGAAAGATCGAGACGGGCGCTATCTGTTCGTAAACCGCATGTTCGAACGGAGATTCGACCTGTCTTGCGATCAGGTCGTCGGGAAAACCGACGACGATCTCTTCTCACCCGAGCAAGCTTCGGCCTTTCGGAAGAACGACCTTGAGGTGTTACGCACCGGGCTGTCGATGGAATTTGAAGAGGCGGCGCACTATGAAGACGGAGGGCCTATCAGCATCGTCGTCAAGTTTCCTGTCCGTGACGCGAAAGAGGAAATCTATGCCATAGGCGGCTTTGTCACCGACATTACTGAGCGCAAGAAGGCGGAGGAGAAAGCCCATCTCTGGCAGCAGGTCTTCGAGCGGGCCAGGTTCGGTTTGGCGTATGGGAATATCACGGACGGCACGTTTCTGGCTGTGAATGAGGCCTTCGCCAGCCAGCGCGGGTACCGAGTTGACGAATTGATCGGCCAATCCTTTCTCTCCATCTATGCCCCCGGCGTGCGCGACGAGATGAAGGCGCACCTCCCGGAGATTGACCGCCACGGGCATCTCCTCTTCGAATCCGTCCACCAGCGCAAAGACGGGACGACCTTCCCGGTGCTGATGGAAGTCACTGTTATCAAGGATACTCAGGGTAAGCCCATCTCCCGTGTGGCCTATGCGCTGGACATTACGGACCGGAATCGAGCTTACGAGGCGTTGCAGGAATCCTATCGTCACCTTCAGGCGTTGAGTCGGGAGGTACAGATTACGCAGGAACGGGAGCGCAGTCGGCTTTCACGGGAACTGCACGATGAATTCGGACAGCTGCTGAGCGCGCTCAAGTTCGATCTCAACGACATCGCCGGCACGCTTCTGAAGATTCGCAGCCCGGCGGCGAGCATAGTGAGTAAGAGAGCGAAGATGGCTGCGGGCACGGTGGACCGCCTGTTCTCATCGCTCAGGGAAATGGTCGCGGCCTTGCGGCCGGCGGTGTTGGAAGAGCTGGGGCTCGTTCCCGCGGTGCAGACCATAGCAGCCGAGGTGCAAGAGCGCTCCGGCCTCCATTGCCACGTCGTGGCCGATCAGGAGATTGCCGAACAATCCTTTGGGGTTGAATTGGAGGGTGCGTTCTTCCGTATCGCCCAAGAGTTGCTGACAAACGTAGCCCGCCACGCGAAGGCGACGAGCGTCACAATTTCGCTCAGGGGCACCGACGGGTGGGTGACGTTGGTCGTTGAGGATGACGGCAAGGGTTTCAGGACTCGATCGGCTTTGCGCAAGGGCCGGTTCGGCCTTCGGGGAGTCCAAGAGCGGGCCGAGCTGCTTGGCGGGAATGTCGAGATACGATCGGAACCCGGCAGCGGGACCGTCGTGACCGTCCGTCTTCCGGTAGAACCTCCTTTGCCAGGTGAGGGCACTGTGGTGTTCCCTCGGATTCAGAAGTCGGCGACTGCGAGGAAGAGAGGTCGGCATGCGAAAGAGGTGTAAGTGTCTGATTGTCGACGATCACCCGATTCTTCGCAAAGGCATTCGGGAGCTGCTTCTCCAAGAAAGGGCCTGTGCAACTATCGTCGAGGTGGACAACGCCGCATCCGCCCTGTTGGAAGTCCGCCGGGAACCGTGGGATCTGCTGATCCTCGACGTGGCGCTGCCCGACAAGCACGGATTGGAAGTGCTGAAAGAGGTCAAGCTGCTGCGTCCCACCATGCCGGTGTTGATGCTCAGTCTCTATCCTGAGCGCGAGTTCGCCTTGCGCGCCTTCAAAGCCGGGGCCTCCGGCTATCTGACAAAAGATCGGGCCCCTTCCGAATTGCTCACCGCGGTCAAGGAGATCGTGGCTGGGCGCCGGTACATCACCAGCTCGCTCGCGGATCAGATGGCCACGTTCCTCGGCACAGGACAACCGGTAGCGCCCCATGACAGACTTTCCGACCGCGAGATGGAAGTCTTGCGTCTGCTCGGCCAGGGTAAGACGGTCTCGACGATTGCCGACGACATCGCCCTCAGCGTCAAGACCATCAGCACCTACCGAGCCAGGCTGCTTGAGAAACTCCAGCTCCGCACGACCGCCGATCTGGTGCGCTACGCGGTTGAACATCACCTCACGACCTAGCCGACAGAGTTTCCCTGCGGCCCTTGTAGGACAGTCACGGACATACCAATCAGCATTCGTCTGCTACATCCCCCCCCCTCAGCTCAGTGGTACGCTATCCAGAACGATCGGACACGAAGATGTCCTTTGCATCGTCCTATCGGAAGGCTGCTATGTTTGCCCTCATCGTCGACGACCATCCATTGCTTCGGCAAGCCATCAGACAGGTGATCGAGGATCATTTTTCTTCGCCGGTCGTGCGAGAGGCTTCGACCGGAGAAGAGGCCGTGCTGATCGTGCACGCAGAACCGGTGGAATTGGTGGTGCTGGACGTCATACTGCCGGACTACAGCGGGCTGACGGTGCTGAAGCGGATCAAGCAGTTGCGGCCCCAGATCAAGTGCCTGATGCTGACGATCCACGACGAGCCGCAGTATCTCCGGCTTGCCCTGAGTCACGGAGCGTCCGGTTATCTGACCAAAGAATCGGCGCCGGAAGAATTACGTGACGCGTTGAGGGCAGTGCTGGCTGGCGGACGGTATGTGACGGAAAGGCTGGCGGGTGAACTGAGACCACGAGGTCGAGACGACACCCCTAGGTCAACGCGGGATCTCCTCTCGGCCCGCGAGCTGGAAGTGCTCTCGCTCCTGGCGAAGGGCCGGACCGTGTCTCAGGCGGCGAAGCGCCTGAAGCTCAGCGTCAAGACCGTCAGCACGTACCGCTCTCGGCTGCTCGAAAAATTGCAGTTACAGACGACGGCTAATCTTATCCGGTACGCCGTCGATCACCGCCTTGTGAAATAGGCCCGCCACCATTCTCCCCGAGAAGCTGCCTGTAGGACAAAGTCTGATACCACGTTGAGCATCGCACTGATATGTTTCCCCTCAGTTACGGGGTAGCCTAAAGCCTAACAGTTCGAAAACCATCATTGTGTGATGGGTAGATCGCACGTCCTAGACTGGAGCTGTCCCTATGATACGCAAGACAAGAGGCTGTGGCCGACCTCAACGCCGTAGCACGATTGAGTGGGAAAAGACCTACTCACCCCGTTCGCGTTCTTCTCCTCCGATTCGCGTGCTGATTGCCGATGGCGAAGAGGTTGCCAGAATCGGTGTGCGGACGATGCTCGAAGGGGAGCCTGATTTCTTGATCCTGGGAGAGGCCGCCACGCTGGCCGATACGGTCTCAAAAGCGCGACAAGCGAAAGCGGACGTCGTGCTGCTTGAATGTGAATTTTCGGATGGGTCTGGTGCCGAAGCCTGTCGACGGCTGCTCGAGGGCAATCCCTCGATACGAGTCATCATGCTGACGATGTCCAACGCCACGTCGACGTTCTATGCTGCCGTCGGGGCAGGCACCCATGGATATGTGCTCAAAGATGTCAGTCGCACAGAGTTACTCCGCTCGATTCGGATCGTTGCCGGAGGAGCGTCGTACCTCCATTCGGAAATGGTCAATCAAGCATTCACCGCGTTGCAGGGTGGGTTGGAAGCCGGTCGAGAAACAGGACTCCACCGCTTGTCTCCGCAAGAACGGCGAATCATGCCGCTTGTGGCGGAGGGGAAAACGAACAAGGAGATTGCCCTGCAACTGTCCCTTTCGGACAAGACGGTCAAGAGCTATCTTCTGAACTTGTTTAAGAAGCTCCGAATCACACGCCGCACACAGGCGGCCGTTCTCTATATTCAGACCCAGCGGCGCAGTGCGGCAGCTGAGGTCTGAATGCCGGGTAAAAGCAGCAAGGCCCCATGTCAACCGTTCTAGTCATTGATGACGATCCGCAGATCCGCTCATGGCTTCGCGACCTTCTCGATGCGGAAGGCCATCACGTTGTTGAGGCAGGGGATGGTAATGAAGGCCTCGCCTGCTTCCACCGCTCTCATCCCGATCTGGTAGTGCTCGATATCTATATGCCGAATAAGGATGGGCTTGAAACCATTCTGCTGCTGCGGAACACCGACCCGGCTGTGAAGATCTTGGCTATTTCAGGAGGTGTGATCAAAGGCTACGATGTCTACAAACCAGCGAAGGCGTTCGGCGCCCACGTTGCGCTGGTAAAGCCTTTCGATGCCAAGGAGTTTTTAGCGCACGTGGAGCGGCTGCTGAACACGCTCTGAGAGTATGCCGCACACGAGCAGCATGGGTAGATTCCTCCTCAGTTGTCGATATCCCTGGTTGCAGGGCTCACACCTCCAACACTCGAAGCCCACCAAAGCCAACATCGCCGTGAAGCTCGTGGCTCTCGCCTGGACGCCTCACTGGCGGGATGGGAAGGGTGCGCTGACGCCCGCTTGGTGACGGCGAACAGAAAGAGCTTACTCGCACCGCCTTTGCACGGTTCCACACCATTGCAGAGCTACGGGGAGTGATATGGGGTTACGTACTGCTAGAAGCAAGGCAGTTGCTTGAAACCTCACCGCAAAGGTGATTCGTCCTCAACGCAGCCTAGTGGATCGGGCGGGCATACTCCTCTCGTACAATGCCTCACGTACCACGAGGCGGCTTCAGCCCGCCGATGGAGATGAAGCTTCTTGTAGGCATTCAACAGATAATTCTTGACCGTTAGCTCGCTTAATTCGAGCAAAACGGCAATCTCCTTGTTGGTTTGTCCTTCAGCCAGGCAGGCGATGACCTTCTGCTCCTGATCTGATAGGCGCTTGGGTCTCGCGGTAGAGTCCGCCCGCACACTCTCTCGGAGCGTATAGAGGATCTCCTTGGCGAGACGAGGATCGAGATAGGTGTGCCCCTCGGCCACAATCCGTACGGCCCGAATCACCTCGTCAGCGTCGGCCTCTTTCAACAGGTAGCCCTCGGCCTCTCCTAAAGCAGTCGCGCGGAGCGCGGCTTGATCGACAAAAGCGCTGAAGAAAAGTACCCGTGAAGTGTGCGATGACTGCCGGATCGCTTGGCTGATAGGTACGCTACTGCCTTCGAGCAAGGAGGTTTCCATTAAGACTACAGTAGGTTTTCGACGCGCCACCACTTCGATGACATGAGTTCCTCTGGGTGCCTCTTCGAGCAGCCGGATATCGGTGCTCTGCGACAAGAACGTCCGAATTCCGGCTCGAATGATTTGAGACGGATCTACAAGCAGGACTGAGATCATAGGAATCAAGTCAGAAATGACGACCTCTCTTGTGAAACGAAATACCAGCTGGTGGACTAACCTTCTTGCTTGCCGGTTAAGCCGCTCATGAGCTCGGAAGTGAATATCGCAGCGCGATCCGGATCAGCTTGGCGCGTCCACGGATGCCGAGTTTATTTGAGATCCTGGCGA